>CANJNX010000051.1 GCA_947475495.1 Comamonadaceae bacterium
GCCGGCCCGGCCAAAGCCTTGTCAGTCACTTTCGCCATTCCCGTGTTTGCTGTTCTTTATGGCGTAGTTCTTTTAGGAGAAACAGTGACACCTTGGATGGTGGGCTGCGGCCTGGTAATCGTGCTGGGAACTACGCTGTCCACGGGGATACTGAAATTGCCTATTCTTGGATGGTCTAAATAAGCAAGATCGCCCGAAAGTCATTCACATTGGTATGCGTAGGCCCTGTGACCAGTGCATCCCCGAGGCGCTCAAAAAAAGTATGCGCATCGTTGGTATCGAGAAACGCCACCGGATCCATCCCTAAGGCACGCGCACGCTCCAAGGTTTGGGGATCGATGAAGGCACCCGCAACGTCCTCTTGCCCGTCAACACCGTCGGTATCTGCAGCCAATGCGTGTATGCCGTTCGTGCCCCGAAGTGCCAACGCAAGAGCCAAGGCGAACTCGACATTTCTACCGCCCCTGCCCTTGCCCCGCACGGTCACTGTTGTCTCTCCACCAGAGAGCAAGACGCAGGGCTTAGAAAAAGGCTGATCCGTACGCGCGCACTGCAATGCCAGCGCGGCCAACACTTTGCCTACTTCACGCGATTCGCCCTCCATCGCGTCACTCAGAATATATGCATGCAATCCCGCAGCGCGGGCTACATCAGCGGCGGCCTCTAAAGCCATTTGTGGAGTTGCAATCAGGCGACTCTCTGCGCGTGACATCCGTGGGTCAGCCGACTTCATAGTTTCGCCAGCGCCAGTCTCTAAAACATGGCGGGCAAACACGGGAAGCTCAATCGCATACCTGCGCACAATGGCCAAGGCATCGGCGCAGCTGGTGGGATCTGCAACGGTAGGGCCGGAAGCAATATCCATGGGGTTATCCCCTGGAACGTCCGACAACAACAGAGTTAAAACGCGTGCGGGATAGCACTCTGCAGCCAAACGTCCGCCTTTGATGGCTGATAGATGGCGACGCACACAATTCATCTCTGATATCGATGCGCCTGACTTCAACAGCGCCACATTGATGGCTTGTTTGTCTTCCAGGCTGATTCCTTCCAGCGGCAAGGGCAAAAGCGCCGAACCCCCACCAGAGATCAGACACAACACCACATCGTCTTCGCTCAAATGGCGAACGCGCTTAAGAATTGCCTCAGCGGCCTGTAAGCCTTTGGCGTCCGGTACGGGGTGTGAGGCTTCTACGATATCGATATGTTGGCATTCCACCCCATAGCCATACCGCGTAACCACCAAACCTTCCAACGGCCCCGTCCAGTGGTCTTCTACCGCACGCGCCATCGCAGCTGACGCCTTTCCAGCACCAATCACGATGAGCCTGCCTTTGGGAGGTGAAGGCAGATGCGCAGGTACACACAAAGCAGGTTGGGCGCTGGCGACTGCAGCACGGAACATGCGTTCTAAAAGCGCTTTAGCGTCGCTCGCGGTCAGTAAAGTGCGCATTTTTGATTATTCAAAAGTCAGCTTAAGGATTTGCGCACTTACCACCCTCTGCCAAACCAAAATGGGCGGCAACGCCGTCTAAGACGAGCATGCCCATGGCTGTGCGAACCTCTGCGGTCGCACTGCCAATATGGGGCAACAAGGTAGTTCGCTCTAATGCCAACCAGCGTGGATCAATGTGCGGCTCATTGCGATAAACATCCATGGCCACGCCGCCGAGTCTGCCGGTTGCGGCATGGGCAAAGAATGCTTCTTCGTCGACCAAATCCCCCCGGGCTACGTTGACCACCATGGCTTGGTCTGGCAGCAACGCCAGTCGCGCTGCATTGATAGAGCCACGCAACTGCGCGGTTGCAGGCGCACAAATGCACAAAATATCGCTGTGCGCTACAAGGCTGTCGAGCGTCGAATGGAACTGCGCGCCCTGTGATTTTTCTGCTGGCAGTTGTGAGCGGTTATGGTAGTGAATCGACAGACCAAAAGGACGGGCACGATCGGCTACGGCCTGGCCTATGCGCCCCATTCCAAAAATTCCAAGACGCAACCCCTGCAAAGACCGCCCCAGCATGGACTTAGGCGCCCAACGTCCCCAGCGTTTCTCTCGGAGCGTTTTTTCAACGGTACTTGTATCGCGCGCGGCGGCGATGATCAAAAACAAAGTTAAATCTGCCACTGCTTGCGTCAGCACATCGGGCGTATGAAAAACTTTCAGCCCACGTTGAGAAGCCGCTTGCAAATCCACATGGTCTGTTCCCACCGAATAGGTGCCCAGTACTTTGATCGAATCGGGCAGTGCGCCCATCGTTTCTGCGTTGAGCTTGTCGCCTGGCATCACAATCAAAGCATCCATGCCCGCCACATTTTTCAATAAGGCGTCTCCAATCGCAGCGTCTTCGCGCCAGATGGTCAGATCAAATAACTGTTGCGCGCGTTCTATCACGGCATCGGGCGGAACACCCGTGATAAGCAGTCGAGGTTTGGGAGTTGTTAGCTCAGAGTTCATTTCTTTTTTCCGCGTTTTTTACTGATATCGCTAGACCACTGCGAGCGAGCGCCCTTTTTTGGCGGGCTCATGAATGCATCACCCAAATTACCGGGCCCAGGTTCAGGGATAGGACGTCCACTGTCGCGCCACTCGACGGCGGCTGCAAACCCATAGGTCTCAGCATAGCGTTTAAACCAAAGGCCCTCGGGTGAGTGCCGGGTAATTCCGTCAAACACATTGGCAAACATCTGCGTTTGCTCCAAGCCCATCGCATCGATGGCTTGGTTGATTACCAGCTTGAGCATCATGAGTTGGTTTTTGGGAACCCCTGCAATGCGGTCTGCTAATTTCTTTACCGTCGCATCCAACTTTGCCAGCGGCGCGACTTCCGTCGCCAGCCCCCATTCATACGCTTGCTTTCCAGTAATCAAATCGCCCGTGAGCATCAAGCGCTTGGCCCGCATGGCACCCAAACGGTAAACCCACATGGCCGGACTCGGGCAGCCCCACACCCGCACTGGCATATAGCCGATTCGGGCTTTGTCCTCCATCACAATGAAGTCGCAACAGGTGGCGATATCACTCCCCCCGGCAGCGGCATAGCCGTGTACCCGGGCAATTGTGGGTTTATAGGACCGCCACAGGCTCATGAAGTCTTCGGTATTTTTCTTCATGAATTTGTAGTCCAACATCGGGTCCCAGGGCATGGGCTGAGTGATGATGTTGGTGGGGTCGCCTTCCGCATAGTGCTTCAGGTCGTACCCCGCACAAAATGCATCGCCCGCTCCGCGCACGACGATCACGTGCACCCGATCATCGGCGTTCGCTGCGTCAACGGCTAGGCGAATTTCTCCCGGCATGTCGTCATTGATCGCGTTCAATCGCTCAGGGCGGTTGAGCGTGATCGTTGCGATACGCCCCTCCACGGCGATGGTGAGCGTAGAGTATTTTTTGTCGGCTTTTTTACTGGCCAGCCGGTCCCCTAAAACTACTTTTTTGCTAGCCGCTTTGGGCTTCGATTGAACGGGGGAAATAGATTTTTTAGGTACTGTCGCCATCGTTGTCTCCATGTCGAAAGCAGCAAAAATCTGCTGCTTTTACTGAACAACTGGTTTGTACCACGCTTGTGGCCGTGCCTGAAAAGCGGCTATTCGATTGAAGCGCTTTTACTGGACTCCACCATCTGAATGTAATTGGACAGAAGAATCACGCGGTCTTTGGTGATGCTTCCTATTTTTCTGATGCCCTGGATTGGATTAGAGATTCCAGCTTGGACTTTGGAAAAAATAGTTTGCATTAATCGTATTTCTGCATCCCTTTGGTGCGCCCATTGCTTTTGCGATTTACGCAAAGCCGTTTGCTCATCCTCGGACAACAGCATCATGAGGACGTTGTACTTAGACATCAACTCGACATCCCACAGCTTTTCAGACTGCAATGAGCAAGCAGCCACGCCAGGAAATGTGGGTTTTTTTGCAATGCACTCTTCTAAAATACGATCGATCGGCCCATCTGCAGCCCAGGAAACCTGAACCCAAAGTCCGCCCATAACAGCGGCAATGATTACAATTAATTTATGCATACAATTTACGAATTCAATGGATTTCTTACGGGTTTGTAATTCACTATACATTGGCTTCAAAAAATTTGAGTGACTTTCAAAACATAATTACAAAAATTTAACCCATGGGCCAATCTGAGCTATTCATCGTCGCGATCTTGACAGTTTTATTGCTCATCCTGACGGCAATAGCTGTTTACATCCACAGGCGTGGTTTGCATGCCCAGCAAAATTTCATTAGCGCACTGCAGCAATCCCAGCCGCGCGTTGCGATAGATGCCAGT
This sequence comes from Comamonadaceae bacterium, assembly GCA_947475495.1. Classification (GTDB taxonomy): domain Bacteria; phylum Pseudomonadota; class Gammaproteobacteria; order Burkholderiales; family Burkholderiaceae_C; genus Allorhodoferax. The sequence goes on from CANJNX010000051.1 coordinate 4,284, forward strand.
CGCAGCCAAACCAACCAATTCCTCATTCCAAACCATTACGCGCTTTTTCAGAAAAGCAGCAGAACTTTTTTAATGGTTTTTGGCCCTTTGGAAGTCATTCAAAATGCGGATGCCTTGCCTTATGGGAAGGTCATTCACAAGAAGTTTCATAGCAAGTACAACAGCGACGACTTCGATGAAATTGCAGAATTGGTAGCCCAGAAAAGTACCACTCCTCAGGCTCATGAGATTCGCAAAATAATCGCGTCTTAACTTCGCACAAGAGCCGTGTTTAGACCTTTTGATTTGTTGGCCAAAGCACGCTGGCGATTGCAACCATCACAAACACCATGGCCGACCAGTCTTGCCAATGCGGCATTTCCCCCGTAATCACCGTTGCGCTCAGTGTTCCTACTAATGGGATCGCCATGATGCTCATGGCACTGGTGGACGCTGGCAGGTCGCGTGCCATGCCAAACCAAATCAACTGCGCAAAGCCGTAATTAATAAACACGCCATAGGCCAAGCTGCCCCACATCGTTGGAGAGAACGTACTGGGCTTAGGTAAAGGGTCCAGCGATAACGCCAACGCCCAAACGACGAAGCTGCCAAGCAGCAGCATCCAAACCGTAACAACCAAGGGCGAGAGCGTGAGATGCGCACGCCGAAACATCAGCGTGCCCAAGGCCCAAGAGAAGGCAGCGCCCAACATCCACGCAACACCGATGGGGCGCCCAGACAGGCCTTGGATTTCGTGCCACAACAACAGGCCAATAGCCATCCCAACACACAACACGGCCAAGCGCACGCGCGCAGTCACGCGCTCGCCAAAAAAGAAGGCACCGATAAGCACAGTGAAAATCGGCATGGTAAAGCCTAAGATCGCAGCGCGACCCGAGGCTAACTCCTGCACTCCGAAGATGGACATGGTGTGCCAGCCCAGCACATTGGGCAATCCCAGCACAGCGATGGACAACCACTCGCGTCCCACAGGGCGCATGCGTTCGCCCTTTAGCGCTACGTAAATGAATAGCCCGATCGCTCCGAGCAACATGGTACTGGCACGAAAGTACAGTGGGCTGATCTGCTGAAGCGAGAGCTTCATCATTGGCCAGTTGACACCCCACATCAGCGTAAGTGCCACCAGCGCCACGAGTTGACGACGAGAAATCACAGGGGAAAGGCCAAGACATTCATTCGCATGTGGCAAAGTATGGCATGGGTTGAGATTTAGCGATCAAACGCAGCCATGAGAAAATGCAGCTTTTAAACAGAAAGTAACTATGTCCATCTCAATGTACCAAGCCAGCGTGCCTCGTATTGTCAACATGTTGACTAATCTAAGCCATCTGTTGGATAAGGCCCAAGCCCACATTGAAACTAAGAAATGGAATGAGTCTGCTGTTACTCAGTTTCGTCTTTACCCGGACATGTTGCCTATGTCACGTCAAGTTCAAATTGCTTGCGATACCGCCAAAGGCGTTGTCGCTAGGCTTGCAGGTGTAGACATCCCTGTTTATGAAGACAACGAAGTCACCCTGTCTGATTTAAAACAACGAGTTGCGAAGACCATGGCGTTTGTCGAAGGCTTCAAGCCAGCACAAATTGATGGAACTGAAGACAAGGACATCATCACCAAGCGCGGTGACGTAGAGACCCATTACAAGGGCATGCAGTTTTTACTTAACCACGCTATGCCAAATATCTATTTTCATGTCACTGCTGTTTACACCATCTTGCGTCACAACGGCATAGAAATTGGCAAGCGCGACTATTTGGGTAAGGTTTGATCGGTAACGCCAAAATTCGCCCAGTGGCCTTGCCCAAAGCCTGCATTTAAATACCTGTATTTCTTGTATTGAAAATGCTAATCTGGGGCAAAAAAGAACTGCGGGGAAAATATGGGGACAGTGAATTCTGTCTGGGCATGAAAAAAGCCCGATAATTTCTTATCAGGCTTTTCTTAAGTCCTTAGTTAAAAGGAAATTTTGGCGGAGTGGACGGGACTCGAACCCGCGACCCCCGGCGTGACAGGCCGGTATTCTAACCAACTGAACTACCACTCCTGGTAGCGATAACGTTGCCGTTATCTACTTTTTGCTTTCATCATCAGAAGATGAATCTGGCGACCCCACGGGGATTCGAAC
>CANJNX010000052.1 GCA_947475495.1 Comamonadaceae bacterium
AACTTGGACGCCAACACGGTCGTGATGGCCGCTGTTAGCGTGGTTTTGCCGTGGTCAACGTGGCCAATCGTGCCTACGTTGACGTGGGGCTTGGTTCGTGTGAATTTTTCTTTTCCCATTTTTCAGACTCCGAAAAATAATGCGGTCAAACAATAAAAAACCTGGTGCCCATTGCGGGAATCGGACCCGCGACCTCTCCCTTACCAAGGGAGTGCTCTACCACTGAGCCAAATGGGCGCTAGCATCTGCCACAGCAAACACCACAATCAATTCAACGACGCACGTGGAGCGGGGTAGGAGAATCGAACTCCTCGCTTTAGCTTGGAAGGCTAAGGTATTACCACTATACGAACCCCGCGCTGATGCAGTCATCACTGGTGGAGAGGGCTGGATTCGAACCAGCGTACTCGTAAGAGGGCAGATTTACAGTCTGCTGCCATTAACCACTCGGCCACCTCTCCAAACGTGAGCCGACTATTATGCCATGAGTTTGCACTCCCTAGGAAGCCCCGGGGTCAGGTGGCACGGTCCGACGTGAGTGATTTTTGCCAAGCAAGCGCTTTTGAAAAATGGCTGCAGCCCAAAAAAGGAATCGGGGGCCGCATGGCAGACAAGGGCGAGGGGTGATTGGCGGTTAAAACCAGATGTCGGCTCGAATCAATCAGGCTTTTTTTGCTTTGCGCGTTGGCGCCCCACAACAAAAAGGCCACAGGTTGGATTCCTTGGGACACGGCGCGAATGACCGCGTCGGTCAAAGCCTCCCAACCTTGGCCGCTGTGGCTGTTAGGCCGCCCTTCTTCCACGGTCAGACAGGTGTTAAGTAACAAAACACCCTGGTGCGCCCACGCCATCAGACTTCCCCCTGGCACAGGCGCAGTGGGAAACGGTTCGCCCAGATCCCGAAGGCGTTCTTTGAAAATATTACGCAAGGACGGCGGTAGCGCGACCCCCGGCGCCACCGAGAAAGCCAAGCCTTCGGCTTGGCCACGGCCATGGTAGGGGTCTTGTCCCAAAATGACGGTATGGATCGCTTGCGGGGGCGTTAACTCCAACGCTTTTAAAGGCTGGGGCGGAAAAATTACCGCGCCTTGTGCGAGACGTTGCGCGAGAAAAGCCTGTAAATTCACGCCGTCTTGCGACTCAAAAAAAGAATCAACGAGCGCCTGCCATTGCGGATGAACCCGCCAATCAGATGACTTTGCAGTGGCGAGTTGCGAGTCGGATTCGTGCTCAGAAAAAAGCGACACGGCTCAAGAAAAAAGTGATGCCAGTGCCTCACCGGGTTCGCTAGCGCGCATAAACGCCTCGCCCACCAAAAAAGCGCCCACGCCTGCAGCGCCCATGCGAAGCACATCGTCGCGGGTTTGAATGCCACTCTCAGTGACCAAAATGCGGTCCGCCGGAACCTGGGCGCGCAGAGACAAGGTGGTGTCTAAAGACACTTCAAAGGTTTTGAGGTTGCGGTTGTTGACCCCGATCAACGGCGTTTGGAGTTTCAGCGCCCGCTCCAGCTCGGCTTGGTCATGCACCTCAACCAACACTGCCATATCCAAATTTCGCGCAATCGCTTCGAAATCTTTCATTTGCGCATCATCCAAGCACGCCGCTATCAATAAAACGGCGTCGGCCCCCATGGCGCGGGATTCGTAAATTTGGTAGGCATCCACCATGAAGTCTTTGCGCAAAACAGGCAACTGGCAAGACGCACGGGCTTGCTTGAGAAAATCCACACTGCCTTGGAAAAAATCGACGTCGGTTAAGACCGAAAGACAGGCCGCACCATGTTCGGCGTAGCTTTGGGCGATGTCTGCGGGAATAAATTCTTCGCGCAAGACGCCTTTGGAGGGACTGGCTTTTTTGATTTCGGCAATTACCGCAGGGTGGCCTGCCGCGATTTTGGAGCGCATCGCGCCCACAAAATCCCGTGTGAGAACGCGCGACTCGGCGTCAGCTCTGACGCCGGCGAGTGGTTTTCGGCGCTGGGCAGCAGCTACTTCTTGGTGTTTAACCGCAACGATTTTTTCTAGGATGTCGCTCATTGTTTATTTTCTTGGAAAGGTCAAGGATGGGAAGGTACTTATTTTTCAAACGTATGCGAAAGCAAGACCAAGGCATCCAATTTGGCTTTTGCGGCACCCGACTCAATTGCTTTTTGCGCCAGCACAATGCCCTCTTGCATCGTAGCGGCCACATTGGCGGCGTACAGTGCCACGCCCGCATTGAGAACCACAATGTCTTTCGCAGGACCGCTTTGGTTATTTAATACGGATAGCAAAACCGCTTTTGAATCTTCTGCCGTGTCCACCTTCAGTGCACGGTTGCTTGACATCACCATGCCAAAGTCTTCCGGGTGAATTTCGTACTCGGTGATGTGGCCGTCTTTGAGTTCTCCGACCAAAGTCGCAGCGCCTAGACTGACTTCGTCCAGCCCGTCGCGGCCGTACACCACCAAAGCATGCTCGGCGCCCAAACGCTGCAAAGCACGGATCTGAATACCAACCAAATCCGCATGGAAAACACCCATCAAAATATTGGGGGCACCCGCCGGATTGGTGAGCGGGCCCAAAATATTGAAAATCGTTTTAATTCCCAGTTCGCGCCGCACCGGTGCAACATTTTTCATGGCTGGGTGGTGGTTGGGGGCGAACATAAAACCCACGCCGTGCTTGGCGATGCACTGGGCAATCGCTTCAGGCGACAAGTTGATATTCAAGCCCAAGGCTTCCAACACATCGGCGCTGCCACTTTTGCTGCTGACGCTGCGCCCACCGTGCTTGCTGACTTTGGCGCCTGCGGCGGCGGCCACAAACATAGAGCAGGTTGAAATATTGAAAGTATGGGATCCGTCGCCGCCAGTTCCCACAATGTCCACCAAGTGCTTGGTGTCTTTCACTTCCACCTTGGTTGAGAATTCGCGCATCACTTGCGCCGCTGCGGTGATCTCACCAATGGTTTCTTTCTTGACCCGCAAGCCTGTAATCAGCGCTGCCATCATCACGGGCGACATGTCGCCAGACATGATTTGGCGCATCAAGTGCAGCATCTCGTCGTGAAAAATTTCACGGTGTTCGATCGTGCGTTGCAGGGCTTCTTGGGGGGTAATTTTTACGGTGTGTGGCATCGCTGGCTCCTTCAAACTTTGAAATTAGTAAACCGCTGCGCCGCTCGGAGTGGACGCAGATCGTGCTGTGTTTGTTTCGTCAAAAAACGCACGCACACAGGCCGCTGCATGGTCAATTCCTTGGGCGTCCACATCCAAGTGCGTCACAAAACGCAGGCCGATGAGTCCCGTTGCCAACACGCCATGCGCTTTGAGATAGGCCAGCAAGGCGGGGCCTTTGCCATCGGCCACATCCACAAAAACAATATTGGTCTGCGCTGAGCGCACTTTTAAACCTGCGATATTTTCCAAGCCCTTGGCCAGCCGCTGCGCCATGGCGTGGTCCTGCGCCAAACGCTCCAAATGGTTATCCAGTGCAAACGAAGCCGCAGCCGCCAAGATGCCTGACTGGCGCATTCCGCCCCCCGCCATCTTGCGCACCCGATGTGCGCGGGCGATAAACGCTTTGCTGCCACACAAGGCCGAGCCCACGGGGGCACCCAGCCCCTTGCTAAAGCACACCGACACACTGTCAAAGTAGGATGTGATGCGCAAAGCAGATGCAGCCACTGACTCGCCAGGCTGCACCGCAGCTGCAGCGGCATTGAACAAACGCGCTCCATCTAGATGCACCGCAAGCCCCTTGTCCCGGGCCATTCGTGTCGCACCATCTAAATACTCCGAAGGCATGGGGTGGCCATTCCAGGTGTTTTCTAAACACAGCAGCCGGGTCTGCGCAAAATGGCAATCGTCGGGTTTGATGGCGTTGGCAATGTCTTCCAAAGCCATCTGGCCGGACGCGTTTTGCGCCAAGGGTTGGGGTTGAATACTGCCCAAAACCGCTGCACCACCGCCTTCATAACGGTAGGTGTGCGCGGACTGGCCGACGAGGTACTCATCGCCGCGTTGGCAATGCGCCATCAGTCCACACAAATTACTTTGCGTTCCCGTGGGCATGAAAAGCGCGGCTTCAAAACCCAGCAGGCTTGCCACTTTTTCCTGCAAGGCATTGACGCTCGGGTCATCGCCAAACACATCGTCGCCCAAGGGGGCGTCAAACATCGCAGAGCGCATGGCTGCGGTGGGTTGGGTGACGGTGTCACTGCGAAGATCAACGGTTTTTTGCATTTGCGGCCTCACGCTAAAAAGTTTTTGAGTATCGCGTGGCCGTGCTCGGTCAGGATGCTCTCGGGGTGAAATTGAACACCTTCCATGCGCACCGCATGGGCCAGGCCCGTGTGGCGCACACCCATGATTTCGCCGTCCGGCGTCCATGCCGTGATCGCCAATTCTTGGGGGCAACTCGCGCGTTCAATGGCCAAGGAGTGATAACGGTTGACGGTGAACTGGGTCGGCAAGCCCGCGAATACACCTTCGCCCGTAGTTTGAATCAGGCTGGTTTTTCCGTGCATCAATTGCTGGGCCCGAATGATCTTTCCGCCAAGCGCTGCGCCTATGCTTTGGTGGCCCAGGCACACGCCCAAGATCGGCAGCTTGCCCATGAAATGCTGAATCGCGGCCACCGAAATTCCCGCTTCATTGGGCGAACACGGGCCGGGCGATATCACCAAGCGATCGGGGGCGCGCTGGGCTATTTCTTCGAGTGTGATTTCGTCGTTGCGAAACACCTCCACACTCGCACCAAGCTCACCGAAATACTGAACGATGTTGTAGGTAAAACTGTCGTAGTTGTCGATCATCAAGAGTTTCATAGTCACTCCAATCCCTCTTCTACCAATTCGGCAGCTCGCAACAAGGCGCGTGCTTTATGTTCGGTTTCACGCCACTCCAACTCAGGCACGCTGTCTGCAACCACACCCGCAGCGGCTTGAACATACAGCATTTGGTCTTTGATGATGCCGGTACGAATGGCAATGGCCACATCCATGTCACCCGCATAACTGAGGTAGCCGCAGGCACCACCGTAAATACCGCGTTTGGTGGGTTCTAACTGGTCAATCACTTCCATCGCATGCACCTTTGGTGCGCCCGTGAGCGTGCCAGCGGGAAAGGTGGCTTTGAGCACATCCATATTGGTCATGCCCGGGTTGAGCGTTCCTTCGACGTTGCTCACAATGTGCATCACGTGGCTGTAGCGCTCTATACAAAACGCATCTGTCACTTTGACGCTTCCCACCTGCGCGATGCGCCCGATGTCATTGCGCGCCAGATCAATCAGCATCACATGCTCGGCCCGCTCCTTGGGGTCGTTGACCAGCTCGTCTTCCGCGGCTTTGTCCAACTCGGGGCTCGCACCCCGCGGGCGCGTTCCTGCCAAGGGGCGGATCGTGACCTTGGTTTGCTCTCCCACCGTTTCTTGGCGCACCAAAATTTCCGGGCTTGCGCCCACCACGTGAAAGTCTTCGCGGCCCTGGGTTGCACCGCTGAAGTTGTAGTAATACATATACGGGCTGGGGTTGAGCGATCGCAAGGCCCGGTACAAACTCAAAGGCGAGGCGGTGTAGCGTTTTTTAATGCGCTGGCCCACTTGCACTTGCATAAAGTCCCCACCCGCAATGAGCGCTTTTGCGCGCACCACCGCGGCGATGTAATCCTCTTTGGCAAAGTCGCGCTGGGCCGGAAAGCTCTCACTGGGTTTGACCGTGGGCGCTTGCACTGCCAAGGCCAATTGGGACTTCAGCGCCTGCAAACGGTTCATCCCCAAGACGTAGGCATTGGGCACGGCCGGGTCCACATACACCATCAAATGCAACTTGCCTGACAGGTTGTCAATCACCGCCAACTCTTCACACTGCAAGAGCAAAATATCCGGGCAACCCAAGGTATCGGGCGGGCAGGTGGTTTCCAGTTTCTTCTCAATGTGGCGCACTGCGTCATACCCAAAATACCCCGCCAAGCCCCCGCAAAACCGCGGCATCCCCGGTTGCAGTGCCACTTTAAAACGCTGCTGGTACTGGGCAATAAAGTCCAAGGGATTGGCGTGTGAGGTTTCTACCACCGCGCCGTCTGTGACTACCTCGGTTTTTGCCTCCGACCCAAAACCACTAGAGCGCAAGAAGGTGCGCGCCGGCAGCCCGATAAAACTGTAGCGCCCAAACCGCTCGCCGCCGACCACCGACTCCAACAAAAAAGTGTGGGGCGCGTTGGCAGTGAGCTTGAGGTACAAAGACAGCGGCGTCTCGAGGTCTGCAAAGGCTTGGGCCGTTAAGGGAATGCGGTTAAAGCCTTGGCTTACCAGCGCATGAAATTGGGTTTCTGTCGTCACAAAATAGGCCTCTCAAAAGGTCAAGCGGCGGGGCAAACCGGCCGTTGGCGGCGCGTG
>CANJNX010000053.1 GCA_947475495.1 Comamonadaceae bacterium
CCCATGAGCGCGGAGCCCACCATAATTGCCCCGGTTCTGACGGCCAGAACGGATACCCCTTGGCCTTCTGCTGCTTGAGGGTTCTCGCCCACCATCCGCACCGCCAGACCTACGGGGGTGCGGTACAGCACGTATCCTAAGACGGGCACAAGCAAAAGAGCCAACAAGGTCAGAGGTGTTTGCTGATCCAAAATGGGAATTCCCAGTCCGTCCATTGCAGCAAAGGGCGTTACTGTAGGTGGCGTGTTTACTTTTGGGAAAGTGACCCTGTAGCCGTAATAACTCACCGCAGTGGCCAGCAAAGTAATTCCCAATCCGCAAACATGCTGTGACAAAGCGAGTACCACGGTAAAAAATGCATGGAACAGGCCCAACATCATTCCTACGGCGGCTGCAGTAAGCACGCCAAGCCAAAGCGGGGCCCCCCAGTAGACTGCCAACCACCCGCTAAAAGCCCCAGCCACCATCATTCCTTCAATACCTAAGTTCAAAACCCCTGCGCGCTCGCAAAGTAACACCCCCAAAGTGCCAAAAATAAGTGGGGTTGCAATCCTGAGTACAGCGACCCAAAAAGCGGCATTGGCCATGATGTCCAAAAACGCGCTCATCGTAGTCGTACCCGGTACTGAGTGAGCATCGACGCCACCATGACTGACAACAGCGACGTGGCGACAATCACATCAGCAATAAAGGTTGGCACTCCAACTGCGCGGCTCATGCTGTCGGCGCCTACCATCACCCCGGCCACCAGCAAGCTCGCAGCTAAAACGCCAAGCGGATGCAGCCCAGCCAACATGGCGATCACTATGCCTGAGTACCCGTACCCCGGTGACATGTCCAAGGTAACGTAACTGGTGCGCCCAGCCACTTCAATAGCCCCTGCCAGACCCGCCAAGCCGCCCGATAAAAGTGCCACCCATAAGGTTGTTTTTGAAATTGAAACTCCAGCAAAAGCGCTAGCGCGGGAACTCGCTCCCACGGCACGGATATCAAAACCTAAAACCGTAAAATTCATCAGCACCCACAAGCCAACGGCAAGGAAAAATGCGCCGATTAAGCCGCTATGGACTCGCGTTTGCGGGATCAATTTGGTTAATTCCAACTCACTGTTAAGCGCCACACTTTGCGGCCAACCCATTGCAGAAGGATCTTTCATTGGTCCATCAAGCATCATGGAGACAAATAAAAGTGCGATGAAGTTAAGTAGCAACGTAGTTACTACTTCGTCCACCCCTAGATGTGACTTGAGTAGCGCAGGTCCAAGCAACATCAGTGCGCCAGCCAAAGCAGCAGCGACAATCATGAAAATAAATAACAAGCCAGGTGCAATTGCAAAACCGGAACCTCCATGGAGACCTCCCACTGCAACAGCAGCTAAAGCCCCTGCATACAACTGGCCCTCAGCACCAATATTGAACAAGCGTGCCTTGAATGCCACAGCGGCAGCCAGCCCGGTGAGCATCAGCGGTATGGCGCGCGTGAGCGTTTCGCTGAGTGCAACGACCGAACCAAAGGCGCCTTGGAGTAGTAAAACATAGGTGTGGCCGACGGGCGCCCCCGCCCAGAGCACCAATAAAGCACTGACTGCAAGGGTGAAAATCAAAGCACTTAACGGCGCCCATATGAAGGCACCTCTGGACGGTTGGATGCGTTTTTCGATTCTCATGCCATTGCAGCGGTAGCGCTGAAATGGGGTGTACGACTGCTGCGCATGGATGCTGAATCTGCCCCAGCCATGGCCAGACCGATAGCTTCACGGCTCCATTGTTTCGCTTCGCGTGCGGGAGTGATGTGGCCGGCATGCATTACCGCAATGCGGTCGCCCATGGTTAGAACTTCGTCGAGGTCGTCTGATATCAGCAGTACCGCAGCGCCAGCGTCACGTGCAGCTAGGAGTTGGGCCTGCACATAGGCTACAGCACCAATGTCAAGACCCCAGGTTGGCTGGTGTGCAACGATCAATTCTGGGACAGGGGCATCTTTTCCGGTGACGGATTGAGGGTGCAAAAGCGCACGTCCCAAAATCAGTTTCTGCATATTGCCGCCCGAGAGGGATCGTGAAGATACGTTTGCACCTCCGCCACGCACATCAAAGGCAGCAATCAATGCTTGGCAATAGGTCTTCGCGACACGCCGACGGACCCATCCCCAGCGTGAGAAATCCGCACTATGCATTCTTTCGGCGGCGGCGTTTTCCCAAACCGCAAGGTCGCCTATCAGTCCCACGCCATGGCGATCTTCTGGAATGCGTGCCACCCCCAAAGCAACCAGTTTGGCTGGATTGGCAGGCAAGGGCTTGCCCTGGAAAACTACTTGCCCAGAGCTCATGCGCTTGGTTCCGCAAAGTAGCTCGGCTAATGCCAGTTGCCCATTACCGGAAATCCCAGCAATGGCAAAAATTTCACCCCGATGCATAGTGAGTGAAACCCCTTTTAAGCACTCTCTAGCAGGAGCAGTATGTACCTGATGCATTTCACAAACGGGCGAGCCTATTTTTTCGCTGGGATGTCGTTGAGGCGGCGCAATAGCATGCCCAACCATCCATTGCGCCAGTTCAGCTTGCGAAGTTTGGGCTGTCGCGGACTCTGCCACGAGCTTGCCCGCGCGAAGGACTGCCACGCGGTCAGACACGCGGATCACTTCGTTGAGTTTGTGGCTGATAAATATGATGGACAAACCCTGCGCTACCATTTGAGCTAGCACTGTAAAAAGGTCTTCACTCTCGGTTGGAGTGAGTACCGCCGTGGGCTCATCCATGATCAAAATACGTGCGCCACGAAATAGCGCCTTTAATATCTCAACCCGTTGTCTCTCGCCCACCGAAAGTGAACCAACAAGAGCGTGCGGATCAACAAAAAGCCCAAAGCGTTGTGAGATATCCAACAACTTTTTCAGGGCGGTCCGGTTGTGGAAAAAAGGCATCCACAGTGACTCCGATCCTAGGCGAACATTGTCTAGAACCGTTAAGTTATCGGCAAGCGTGAAATGTTGGTGAACCATCCCAATGCCCGCTGCAAGCGAAGCATTGGGATCACTAGGCGGAAGTGGCTTACCAAAGGCTTCAATTTTTCCGGAATCGGCAGCATAGTGCCCAAACAAAATAGACACCAGCGTGGACTTGCCAGCACCGTTCTCACCCAGCAGCGCCAACACCTCGCCTCTTTGTAAATGCAAAGAAATGGAGTCGTTGGCCACCAAGCTGCCAAAGCGCTTGGTGATCTGGGTAAGCGTCAGAACGGTGTCTTGCATCCGTTTACTTGGCGTTCGATTTGGGCTGGTTGTCATCCACCTTCACGGTGAACTTACCCTCAAGAATAAGTTTTTCTTTTGCCTTCATTTTTGCCACAGTATCTGCAGGAACCTTCTTTTCGAAAGTGCCCAGCGGCGCCAGCGACGATCCTTTGTATTTCATCATCGAATACTGCCCATAGTCTTCGGCAGTGAACTTGCCTTCTTTAACGAGCTTGATTGCACGGTCAGCAGAAGGCTCAAAATGCCAAATGGCTGATGCAACAACGGTGTCGGGGTATTGGGCCTGGGTATTGATGACATTACCGATGGCATATTTGCCTTTTTCTTTGGCTGCATCAGACACGCCGAATCGCTCGGCGTACAAAACGTCTGCACCTTTGTCGATCATCGCAAACGCTGCTTCCTTTGCTTTTGGTGGGTCAAACCAGCTGTTGATAAAGCTCACACTGAACTCGATCTTTGGATTCACCTCTAATGCACCAGCCATAAAGGCATTCATTAGGCGGTTGACCTCAGGAATTGGGAATCCTCCGACCATTCCGATTTTGTTGCTCTTGGTCATGCCAGCCGCCACCATGCCTGATAAATAGGCTGGCTCTTGGATGTAATTGTCAAAAGTGCTGAAATTGGGCGCTTGGGGTTGACCGCTCGAGCCCATTAAAAAAGACACTTTTGGAAAGTCTTTGGCCACTTTGCGCGCAGCGGCTTCGACAGCGAAAGCTTCTCCTACGATGAGCGTATTTCCAGCCGAAGCGTACTCGCGCATGACACGCTCATAGTCCGCATTGGAGACGTTTTCACTGGCTTTGTATTCGATATCGCCGCGTGCTTGCGCAGCTTTTAACGCATTGTGCAGTCGTCCCGCCCATTGCTGTTCAAAAGGAACGGTATAAATTCCCGCTACTTTGGGTTTGGCTTGTGCCATCAACAAAGTGGGGGCAAGGCCCACCATGGCGGCGGCCAAGACGACAAGGTTTCTGCGGCTTAGTGTTTTCATAGACATAGCATCTCCAGTTGGGGTAAAAAATGAAGCGAACTTCAGGGGGGGACTCTTAGACTCTTAGGTACCGGCGCGCTCAAGCATGGCGTGCAGTAGCACGTTGCAGCCAGCCGTAATGTGCTCAGGTGTAGCGTCTTCTATTTCGTTGTGACTGATACCGTCTTTGCAAGGAATAAAGATCATGCCGCTGGAGGCTAATTTCGCCATGTACACCGCGTCATGCCCTGCGCCTGAAACCACAGGCATATTGGAATACCCCAGTTTTTTGGCGGCACGGGCAACGGCGTCAATACAGTCATCGTGAAAGCCAATGGCCGAGTAGCTCGACACCATTTCAATCTTCACATCCAAGCCGCTTTCCTTGGCGATCTTGGCAGCATAGGCTTTGACTTCATCGACCATTTGGTCGACCAGTGCGTCGGTCGCGTTGCGCAGGTCAATGGAAAACTTCACGCGCCCGGGGATCACGTTGCGGCTGTTGGGATGGACTTGAACCATTCCAACGGTGCCCCGCCCATGGGGTGCGTGACGCAGCGCCGCAGCGACCACCTCTTGCATGATGTGGGTGGAGACTTGCATGGCGTCTCGGCGCAGCGCCATCGGTGTGGGGCCGGCATGGGCTTCCATGCCTGTGACGGTGCAGTCAAACCAGCGAATACCCAACACGCCTTGCACCACGCCAATGGTGATGTCGTTGTCTTCTAATACGGGTCCTTGTTCGATGTGGGTTTCAAAATAGGCACCAATGGGATGGTCGCCTGGCTCTTGGTCGCCGACATAGCCAATCCGGTGCAGCTCGTCCTTCACGGATTTGCCTTCGGTGTCCGTAGCTGCGTACGCATGCTCCAAGGTAAAGGCCTTGGCAAACACGCCAGAGCCCATCATCACGGGAACAAAGCGTGAGCCTTCTTCATTGGTCCAAAAAGCGACTTCAATTGGGGCCTCAGTTTCAATCCCTAAATCGTTGAGGGTTCGAACGACTTCAATGCCTGCCAACACGCCGTAGTTGCCATCGAATTTTCCGCCCGTGGGTTGGGTGTCGATGTGGCTACCCGTCATGATGGGTGGCAGCGAATTGTTGCGCCCGGCCCTGCGCATGAAGCCATTGCCGATTTTGTCAATTGTGACCGTCATGCCCGCTTCCCGCGCCCAGCGCGTGACCAGGTCGCGGCCTTGTTTGTCCAGGTCCGTCAGCGTGAGGCGGCACACTCCGCCCTTGGGCGTAGCGCCAATTTTTGCCAGCTCCATGAGTGAAGCCCAGAGGCGCTCGCCATTGATGCGCAAGGTGTCTAAATTAACGTGGGTCGTCATGAGGTTCTCCATTGAATCAACGCACAACGGCGGTTTGCTTGAGGTTGTCAGCACGCAGTTTGGATGCTGTGAAGTTGGAGTTGAAGGCGGGGCGTTTGATGTATTTCCCTGCGCCTTTTTCAGCACGCAAATCGCCTTTTACAAATACCAAATTGCCATTGCTAACGGTGTGGCTAGGAATGCCACGAACGGTTCGGCCTTCAAAAATATTGAAGTCGCCTTTGCTGTGTTGGGTCTTGGCTGAAAGCGTCTTGGTGCCTTCAGGATCCCAGACGACCAAGTCAGCATCTGCTCCGACGGAGATGCTTCCTTTGCGCGGATAGATATTGAAAAGCTTGGCCGTATTCGCAGAGGTAATCGCTACAAACTCGCTGGGCGTGAGCCGCCCCGTGTTCACACCCGCATCCCAAATAACGGCCAAGCGTTCTTCGACTCCGCCCGTGCCGTTGGGAATTTTGGAGAAGTCGTCTTTGCCAACCGCTTTTTGCGCGGCGCAAAACGTGCAGTGGTCGGTCGCGGTGGTGTGCAAGTTTCCAGATTGCAAGCCGCGCCACAAAACTTCTTGGTTTTCTTTGGATCGAAACGGGGGGCTCATCACGTGGGCAGCTGCCGTAGCAAAGTCAGGATGGCGATACACGCTGTCGTCCACCACCAAATGGCCCGCCAAAACCTCGCCGTAGAC
>CANJNX010000054.1 GCA_947475495.1 Comamonadaceae bacterium
CCTTGGCCCAATTGGGTTACCAAGAAACGATCAACTTCAGTTTTGTAGAAGAGCGCTGGGAACACGAATTAGCGGGCAACCCCAAGCCCATTCAATTGCTCAACCCAATTGCCAGCCAAATGAGCGTGATGCGTTCTTCACTGATCGGATCCTTATTGCAGGTTTTGAAATTCAACCAGGCGCGCAAAGCACCGCGGGTTCGTATTTTTGAAGTGGGCCGTGTATTTTTACGCGATGACGCGGTTCAAAATTCGGACACCACCGTGCAAGGGGTGAACCAACCCATGCGCATCGCCGGATTGGCTTGCGGAAGTCTGGACACCTTGCAATGGGGCCGAAAAGAACAAGCGGTTGATTTCTTTGATGTCAAAGGGGAAATCGAAACCTTGCTCGCGCCATTCAAAGCAGAGTTTCTACCCGCCAGCCATCCTTCGATGCATCCCGGGCGCTGCGCCCAAGTGGTATTGCACGGCCAAGCCATCGGTTATGTAGGCGAACTCCACCCACAGTGGCGGCAAGCGTATGACATCAGCCAAACGCCCATCCTCTTTGAGTTGGATTTGGATCCCGTTGTATCGCGCGCAGTTCCCAGCTTCAAGGCGGTTGCCAAGTTCCAAGCCGTTCAGCGCGATATCGCCGTGGTGGTCGAAGACCATATCAGCCATAACGCTTTAATGAAAGCCATTTGGGAGGCTCCCACCCTTGGCGTTCTCCAAGACGCGCAGTTGTTTGACGTGTACCGGCCCAAAGCAGCGGGTAAAGAACCCACGGTTGCGGGTACGACCGACCGAAGTTTGGCGGTGCGATTGACACTCAATCTTTCCGATGCCACACTGACCGAAACGCAGATTGAGACCACAGTGAAAGCGGTCATTGACCATTTGGGAAAAACACTGGGTGCACGCCAGCGCGTGTAACTAGGCAGAAAGTACGTAGGAGTTCGAGTGATGGAATTTTCTGTAGACAGCCTAGAAACGGCGGCGATGACCAAGGCCCAGTTGGCGGATCTTTTGTTTGAGCAAATTGGACTCAATAAACGCGAGTCCAAAGACATGATCGATGCGTTCTTCGATCTTGTGGCCGAAAATTTGGTGGAGGGCAGCGATGTGAAAATTTCTGGATTTGGGAATTTTCAAATCAGAACCAAGGCCTCCCGGCCTGGGCGCAATCCCCGTACAGGCGAGTCCATCCCGATCGAGGCCCGCCGGGTTGTCACCTTTCATGCCAGCCATAAACTCAAAGAACAGATCCAAGAAGAAAAAATAAGCTAAGGAAACGCGATACTTTCGCAATAGTAATTGCGTTGTCGCACAAGTTAGAGTAATCTCTCATCCTTTTCCTGTAGAGCTTTGATTTCAATGGAGAATACTCTCCCCACCATACCTGCCAAACGCTACTTCACCATTGGTGAAGTCGGGGATTTGTGCGGCGTTAAACCCCATGTACTGCGCTACTGGGAACAAGAATTTACCCAGTTGCGGCCTATGAAGCGCAGAGGGAATCGGCGCTATTACCAGCACCATGAAGTTTTGATGATTCGGCGTATTCGCGATTTGTTGTACGACCAGGGTTTCACCATTAGTGGTGCACGCAACAAGATGCAAGAGTTGTTGCAATCCGAGCGTGATAAAAAACGCAACGGTGAGACATTGCTAGAAGGCGTTGTTGAGTTTGATTCTGATGAGAGTGATGATCAAATCAATTCAACAGCCCATGCATTCAAAGCCCTTGCCCCTCATTCACCGGCATGGCTTGAATTCAAAGCAGAATTGCTTGAAATTCGGGATATGTTGGCTCCTAGCCATTGAAAACACACGCACCAGAGCGGTTATAATTTACGACTGATACGGTGTGTGGCGCAGCCTGGTAGCGCACTTGCATGGGGTGCAAGGGGTCGAAGGTTCGAATCCTTTCACACCGACCAATTTTGACAGGGCTTAGTAGGCGAAAGTTTACTAAGCCCTTTGTCTTTTCCTGAATGCACTTCGTACCGCCATGCAAAAAATTATTGCGCAAATTGCGCTCGAAATTCGAATTCGACCCCAGCAAGTGCAAGCAGCTGTTACTTTGTTAGATGGTGGGGCGACCGTTCCGTTTATCGCGCGGTACCGCAAAGAAGTTACCGACGGCCTAGACGACATTCAACTGCGTGAACTTGAATCGCGCTTGGGCTACCTACGTGAATTGCATGAACGCCGAGAAGCAGTATGCAAAGCCATTGAAGAGCAAGGAAAGCTCACGCCTGCCTTGGTTTCAGCAATTGAAGCCACAGCAACCAAGCAAGAACTCGAAGATCTCTATCTGCCTTTCAAACTCAAGCGCCGAACAAAAGGGCAATTGGCCCGTGAGGCTGGGATTGAACCTTTGGCCGATGCACTGTTTGCAAACCCTCTGCTTGTTCCTGCGGATGCTGCGCTGGCCTTTGTGGTACCGATGCGACCGGTGTTGGAAGGCGAAGACAAACAAGCGGACTTTTCAACGGTTCAGGCCGTGCTAGATGGCGTACGCGATCTCTTGAGTGAGCGCTGGGCTGAAGATGCTGCGCTGATTCAAATCCTGCGATCTTGGTTATGGGCTGAAGGTTTGTTGCAGTCCAAACGTTTAGACAGCGTGGACGAATCGCAAGCCGATACGGCTAAGTTTCGCGACTACTTTGCGTACGACGAAGCGATAGGTCGTGTTCCTTCCCACCGCGCATTGGCGGTCTTTCGAGGACGCGCTCTTGGCATCTTGGATGTGAAGTTGGTACTGCCCGATTCGGCTTTTGCCATACAAAACAATACGGACCCTTCTGTTTCACTCAAAACAGCGCCCGTCTCGCTTGCCGAAGCGCGGATTGCGCTGCATTTGGGTTGGAGCCACCAAGGACGGGCTGCAGATGATTTGCTGAGAAAGTGCGTGGCTTGGACTTGGCGGGTGAAGCTCAGTCTCTCCATTGAACGCGATCTCTTTTCCAAATTGCGCGAGGATGCAGAAAAAGTAGCTATCAAAGTATTCGCAGACAATCTGCGCGACTTGCTATTGGCCGCACCTGCTGGCCCGCGGGTTGTCATGGGACTGGACCCTGGAATTCGCACCGGTGTGAAGGTTGCGGTGGTTGACACCACCGGAAAATTGGTCGAAACCGCCACCGTTTTTCCGCACGAACCCCGCAAGGATTGGGACGGTGCTTTGCACACCCTCGCAGCGCTTTGTGCGCGCCATGGCGTGAATCTGATAGCCATTGGCAATGGCACTGCAAGCCGGGAAACCGATGCACTTGCAGCGGATGTAATGAAAATGCTCGTTAAGGGGAGCGGCGCAGCGATAGAGAAAGTGGTTGTCAGTGAAGCGGGAGCTTCGGTTTACAGCGCGAGCGAATACGCCAGTGCGGAGATGCCTGATGTCGATGTCAGCCTGCGGGGTGCAGCCAGCATTGCACGTCGCTTGCAAGACCCCTTGGCAGAACTGGTGAAAATTGATCCCAAGTCCATCGGGGTGGGCCAGTACCAACACGATGTCAATCAAAGCGACTTGGCAAAAATGCTGGGAACCGTGGTGGAAGACTGCGTCAACGCGGTAGGCGTAGACCTCAACACCGCCAGCGTGCCTTTGCTGTCCAGGGTCTCGGGTTTATCGGGAACCGTTGCCAAGGCGGTTGTTAGGTGGCGTGAAACCCATGGCGCTTTTCGTAACCGACACCAGCTCATGGAGGTTGCAGGCCTGGGCGTAAAAACCTTTGAACAAAGTGCGGGCTTCCTGCGCATTCGTGGCGGTGACAACCCCTTGGACATGACAGGCGTTCACCCGGAAACTTACCCCTTGGTAGAACAAATCATTCTCAAAGCAGCCAAACCCATTCATGAGGTGATGGGGCGCTCTGAGATTCTCAAACCCCTGCGGCCTGAGTTGTTCATCAACAGCACCTTCGGCCCCCTCACCGTCAAAGACGTCTTGCTAGAACTTGAGAAGCCCGGGCGGGATCCGCGACCGGATTTCAAAGTAGCGCGATTCAATGAGGGCATCAACGACATCAAGGATCTCAAAGAAGGCATGGTGTTGGAAGGTACCGTGAGCAATGTGGCCGCGTTTGGCGCGTTCATTGATTTGGGCGTCCACCAAGATGGATTGGTGCACGTCAGCCAATTGAGCCACACATTTACCAGCGATGCACGTGAGGTCGTTAAGACCGGTGACATTGTGAAAGTTCAGGTGGTTGAGGTCGATCTTTTGCGAAAACGCATTGGTCTGACCATGAAGATGGGGGCTGCGCCGTCCCGTGCTGCAACGCCTAGAGAAAATCACTTTGAACAGGCTCCTAAGATCGCCCGCCAAAACACTGCGCCACAAAGCTCGGCTATGGCCTCCGCTTTTGCTAAGCTGCAGAGTCTTAAGAAATAAGCAATGAAAGCCCTCGCTATTTACGCTGGCCCTAAGGCGTTTGCACATATCCAAGCCAACGGCCTGAAGCCAGAGCACGTGGGTGTTATCCCTGCGGCAGCAGGTGGCCCCAAGGGTTTGATTTTGGGGCCGCTTGACCGATTTTTATTTGGTCAATGGCTGCCCCAAAGTACCCAGCCCATTGACTTGGTGGGTGCATCCATTGGGGCGTGGCGGATGTCGACCGCATGCTTGGACCAGCCTGTCTCAGCCTTTGAGCGCCTTGAATACGACTACATTCACCAGCACTACGAATCACTGCCCGGCCAAAAGCGCCCCAGTGCCAAGCAAGTCAGTGATGGCTTTGGCCAAAGCTTGCAAGATTTTTATGGTGGGCGCATTCATGAAGTGCTCAATCACCCGCGTTACCGCCTGCATGTGATGACATCCCACGGGCAACATATTTTGAAGCGCGAGCATCCGCTTATGACGCCTTTAGGCTATGCAGCTGCATTCATTAGCAATCTTGCCCATCGGAAACTGCTGGGCTCTTGGCTTGAGCGCATGGTTTTTTCTAGCCGTGGCGCGCTGCCTTTTGATGCCAGTGACTTCCCCACCCAACAGATAGGTTTGACCGAACGCAACTTCATGGCAGCACTGCAGGCCAGTTGCTCTATTCCTTTCGTGCTGCAAGCGGTGCACGACATTCCGGATGCACCCCAGGGCGCCTATTGGGACGGTGGCATCACGGACTACCACCTGCACCTGAACTACAACGGGCTGGCGCAAAGTCCACTCGTTCTGTACCCGCACTTTCAAAAAGCAGTGGTACCCGGTTGGTTAGACAAAGCCCTTGCTTGGCGGCATAAGTCCACCTCTTTTTTAGACAACACCATCGTATTGGCCCCCCGACCCGAGTGGGTCAAAACCTTACCCAACGCCAAGCTACCCGATCGGACCGACTTTGTGACTTATGGTTCAGACTTAGATGGCCGCGTTAAAGTGTGGAATGCTGCAGTAAGCGCGAGCAAACAAATGGCGGATGAGTTATCGGCCTGGTTAGCCAAGCCCACCGTGGCTGATGTTTTTCCCCTTTGAGGACTCTGTATGAAATACGCCTATGTGGTAGGTCAGATGACTATCAAAGACCAAGACAAGTGGGTTGAATACCGCAGCCAAGTATTGGCAACACTGACGCCATGGGCGGGGGAGTTGGTATTTAGAGGCAGCCAAATCAAAGCCCTGTCCGGTCAATGCGCTCACCCTGAAATCGTAGTGGTTCGATTCCCGTCCCTAGAGCAGTCGGAGTTTTGGCATGCATCCGCTGCGTACCAAGCGCTCATACCCTTGCGCTGCGAAGCGGCTAATGTGGTGCTAATCACTTATGAAGCGTAAAACGACCATCGCGACAACTGAATCGGTCGATTTTCTTCACACAGTTTTTGATGTATTTGGGCCCATTGCAACCCGCAGGATGTTTGGAGGGTGGGGGATTTACCATGATGGACTGATATTTGGTTTGTACTTCGCAGCTCGTTTGTATTTGAAAACAGACGCACACAATTTGCAGCATTTCAAACTAGCTGGATCAGAGCCTTTTACATACACCCAACGGGGAAAACCTGTGCAGCTATCGTACTGGTCCGCCCCAGAATCTGTTTTTGACGATAGTGAGCAAGCAATGAGGTGGAGTCAAATTGCCTGGGAAGCAGCGCTCCGAAAAAGTGTGAAAACTGTTCAAAGTGCCTAAGAAGCCACAGAACTCTTGCTTTAACTGTCAAACAAATCAATTTTTTGAGATAGGATAAGTCCATATTTTTTTTGAGGCTACTTCGAAGGGCAAGCGCATATGAC
>CANJNX010000055.1 GCA_947475495.1 Comamonadaceae bacterium
ACAGGTTGACGTCCACATTGGGACGGGTTTTGCTAATTTCAATTTTCTCGGGGCGAATCGCTACAGCCACGGGCATGTTCAGTGCGCCACTGACGCCATGGCCCACGCCAATCACACCGAGTTTGGTGGTGATGGCGCAATGGTCGGGCTGGTCCACGCTCAAAGTGCCTTCGAGCAGGTTCACGTTACCGATAAAGTCGGCCACAAAGCGGTTGTGGGGGTACTCGTACACCTCTTCGGGTGAGCCCACCTGGAGCACACGGCCCTTGCTCATCACAGCAATGCGTCCGGCCATGGTCATGGCTTCTTCTTGGTCATGGGTGACCATGACACAGGTCACACCCACTTGCTCAATGATGTTGACCAGTTCAAATTGGGTTTGTTCGCGCAGCTTTTTGTCCAGTGCGCCCAGCGGTTCGTCAAGCAATAACAACTTGGGCCGTTTGGCCAAGCTGCGTGCCAAGGCTACGCGCTGTTGTTGGCCCCCGGAGAGTTGGTGCGGTTTGCGTTTGGCAAAAGCGTCCAGTTGTACCAAGTCGAGCATTTCCCCCACGCGCTGCTTGATCTCGTCACGCGGCAGGCCTTCGCGTTTGAGCCCAAAGGCAATGTTCTCCCAAATATCGAGGTGCGGAAACAGGGCATACGACTGGAACATCATGTTCATGGGGCGGTCATAGGGCGCGAACTTTGACACATCCTGTCCACCCAAAAAAATCGTACCCGAAGTGGGTTTTTCAAAACCGGCCAGCATGCGCAGCAAGGTGGACTTGCCGCAGCCAGAACTCCCTAACAAGGCAAAAATCTCACCCTTGCCAATGGACAGAGACACCTCATCGACCGCGACTGCTTCATCAAAGCGCTTGATCAGCTTTTGCGTCACCAGGTAGTCTTTTTTGTCATCAGTTTCTGGCATGCGGGGCTCCATTCACGGGAATTGGTATAAAGAAAAGGCTGCTCGCACCATCGATACGAACAGCCTTTTGGTTCAATCCTGAAAGCTTATTTGCCTTTTTTGAACGCGTTGTAAGCGTTGGCCATGCTTTCACGCCCTTCGTTGGTGAACTTGCCAGGTGCGACCATTTTCTTGGCGACATCTGCTTCCACAAAGATGGTCTTATTCGCTGCCACTTCCGGCTTCATCTTCTCAATCGCAGCCTTGTTGCCGGTGGAATAACTCATTTCATCGGCCATCTTGGCAGCGTTTTCAGCACGCAGGTAAAAATCGATAAAAGCATGCGCATTATTGGGGTGCTTGGCATCTTTGGTGATGGCCATGGTGTCATAGAAAATAATGCCGCCAGTGCTTGGCAATAGCGCTTCGATCACATCCTTGGAGCCATTTTCCTTAGCGCGACCGGCTGCAATATTCACATCACCCGACCAACCCAACACCACGCACGCTTTGCCACCGGCAATATCATCAATCATGGTGGAACTAAAGATGCGCACGTCCTTGCGTACTTTGGCCAGCAACTCGCCAGCGGCCTTGTGGTCGGCTGGGTCATTGGAGTAAGCGTCCTTGCCGATGTAATGCAAAGCCGGTGGCAGGACCTCGGTAGGCGAGTCCAAGTAGGCAATGCCGCAGGACTTGAGTTTGGAGGTGTACTCGGACTTGAAGACCAGATCCCAGGCGTTTTCAGGCATCGGCATTTTGCCAAGCGCCTTTTCCACCTTGGTGCGGTTGATACCCACGGTAGTAAAGCCCAAGGCCCACGGCACCAGGTGCTTGTTATCCGGATCGGCTTTTTGCAGGCCCATCATGATGCTGGGGTCTAAGTTGACGTAGTTCTTGAGCAGGTCTTTTTTCAAGGGTTGAAAGAAACCCGCTTCGGTTTGTGCCGGACTAAAGGAGGTGCCGGGCACCACGATGTCGTAGCCGGTATTGCCTGCCACCAATTTGGCGTTGAGCGCCTCATTAGTCTCAAAGGTGTCGTAGTTCACCTTGATGCCTGTTTCGGCTTCAAACGCAGCAATCATGCCCTCGGGCACATAGTCTGGCCAGTTGTAGATGTTGAGGATTTTTTCCTCGCTATTGGCAACGGCTGCGGGAGCAGGCGCTTCTTGTTTCTTGCCGCAAGCGACAAGTAACAGTGTTGCAAATGTCACAGACCAAAGGGCTTTATTCATAACCAAGTTACTCCATAAGATAGGAAAGGGTGGGTTTCGATCGCAGTCCGGCAAAGGGCGACGACCCAAAATTATTACAGGTTTGCAGACCAGAGACCTTTTTGCTCCAAATCCGCCATTGTCAGGTTCAGGCAGCGCAGGATCAAGGCCATCATCTCGTCGATTTGTGCGTGGGTCATCGTCAGCGGTGGCGCAATAATCATACGGTCACCGACGGCGCGCATGATCAGCCCATTGGCAAAACAATGGCCGCGGCAAATCATGCCCACCCCTAGTTTTGAATCAAACGGCGTGGGGGTCTGTTTGCTCTTCACCAAAACCAGCCCAGCCGTAAAACCACAGGTTTCTGCCAGCCCCACCAGAGGATGGCTGTTGAGCTCGGCAAAGCGCTTGGCGAGGTAGGGGCCGATATCGTCTTTGACCCGGCTGACAAGCTTTTCGCGCTCCATCAATTCCAAATTGGCCAGCGCCACAGCGCAGGCCACCGGGTGACCGCTGTAGGTGTAACCATGGTTGAACTCCCCGCCTTTTTCAATCAGCACCTCGGCCACGCGGTTGCCCACCATGACGCCACCCAGCGGAATGTAGCCACTGGTCACGCCCTTGGCGAAGGTCACCAGATCAGGCTTGTAGCCAAACTTTTCATAGGCAAACCAGTGGCCAAGGCGGCCAAAAGCGCAAATGACTTCGTCACTGATGAGCAAAATGCCGTACTTGTCGACGATGCGTTGAATTTCGGGCCAGTACGTTGCCGGGGGAATGATCACCCCACCAGCACCTTGAACCGGCTCGCCAATAAAAGCCGCCACCTTGTCAGCGCCGAGTTCCAAAATCTTAGTTTCCAGCCAGCCCGCTGCGCGCAGGCCAAAGTCGGCCTCGCTCTCACCAGGCAGGGCGTTCTCAAAATAATAGGGTTGATCGATGTGGGTGATGTTGGGGATCGGCAAATCGCCTTGGGCGTGCATACCGCTCATGCCACCGAGCGAGGCTCCTGCCATGGTGCTTCCGTGGTAAGCGTTGTGGCGGCCAATAATGGTTTTGCGCTGGGGTTGGCCCAACAAATCCCAGTAGCGGCGCACCATGCGCACATTGGTGTCATTGCTCTCGCTGCCGCTTGACGAATAAAACACGTGGTTAAAACTGCGGTCTCCCACTTTCGGCGCAAGCGAAGCCAGCTTGGCCGCCAACTTGGCAGCGGGCACATTGGTGGTTTGGAAAAAGCTGTTGTAGTAAGGCAGCGTCATCATCTGTTGGTAGGCGGCGTCGGCGAGTTCTTTGCGCCCGTAGCCGACATTGACACACCACAGGCCACTCATGCCGTCCAAGATCTTGTGGCCTTCCGAGTCCCACACGTAAATACCCTCGGCATGGGTCATGACCCGGGCGCCGCGCGTGGCCAAATCCCCATGGTCGGTAAACGAATGAATATAGTGTGCGCTGTCCATGGCCTGCAAGGCTTTGGTATCCAAGGTCTGTGCTTTGCTAACGATGGCTGGGGGGGCAATCACTTGAATGCTCATAAAAACCTTTTCATGTCGAAATCAATAGGACGCTATCTAAAGGGTTGCAATGTGGATGGATGGGTTTAAACGTGCAGCAAGAGGTGCTCACGCTCCCAAGGTGAAATCACCTTCATGAACTCTTCCGATTCCAGTTCCTTAATCTCAGAATACACGGTGACGAATTCTTTGCCGAGCACTTCATGCAGGTCGGATTCTTTACGCAACCAATCCAACGCTTCACCCAAACTGCGCGGCAGCGAATAAGGCGACAAGTAGGCGTCGCCCTTCATCTCTGGTTTGGGTTTGATTTTGTTTTTGATACCCAGGTAGCCGCAGGCCAGCGTCATCGACATCGCCACATACGGATTGGCGTCAGCGCCAATCACCCGGTTTTCGACACGGCGTGCCGCAGGGGTAGAGATCGGGGAGCGAATTCCCACGGTTCGGTTGTCGTAGCCCCATTCAATGTTGATAGGCGCAGCCGTATTGCGGGACAAGCGGCGGTAGCTGTTGACGTAGGGCGCTACCAGCGCCATAGCTGCAGGAATGTAACGCTGCAGGCCACCGATGTAGTGCATGAACGTCTCCGACGGCGTGCCGTCTGCATTGCTAAACACATTGCGTCCCGTGCCCACCTCCACCAAGCTCTGGTGCACATGCATGGCGCTGCCGGGCTCACTGGCAATGGGTTTGGCCATAAAGGTGGCATACATGTCATGGCGCAAAGCGGCCTCGCGCACGGTACGCTTGAAGAAAAACACCTCGTCTGCCAGATCCAGCGGCTTGGCATGGAAGAAGTTAATTTCCATCTGGCCAGCACCGACTTCGTGAATCAAGGTATCCACGTTGAGTTCCATCTTGTCGCAGTAGTCGTAGATCTCTTCAAACAGCGGGTCAAACTCATTGACCGCGTCAATGCTGTAAGCCTGGCGGGAAGTTTCCGCACGGCCACTGCGCCCGATCGGCGGCTTGAGCAAGGTGTTGGGATCGGTATTGCGACCGGTCAGGTAAAACTCCAACTCGGGCGCCACAATGGGTTGCAGGCCTTCCGCAGCAAACAAGTCACACACGCGGCGCAGCACGCTGCGTGGGGCAAACGAGACCATATTGCCTGCGTGATCGAAGCAATCATGGATCACCTGCGCGGTGGGGTCTACCGCCCAGGGAACAATACGCGCGGTACCCGGGTCAGGGAGCAGTTGCATGTCCTTGTCGGTCGGGTCAATCACGTCGTAGTAAGGCCCACTTTGCGGAAACTCACCGGTAACGCCCATGGCCACAATGGCTTGGGGCAGACGCATGCCACGGTCTTCGGTGAACTTGGCACGGGGCAAAATTTTTCCGCGCGCCACACCGGTCAAATCCGGTACCAAGCACTCCACCTCCGTCACACGGCGCTCGTTGAGCCACTGCTCTAGGTCATTGAAATTCATATTTTTTCTCTCACTCATCGCTCACTCCTTGCTGCAAGGCAGCGTTTGAATTGAATACCAAGGGCACGGAGCGGTCGACGAGTGCGAGCTGGCGATGATCGGCAAGAAGCCATACCAGAACTGGTGACTTTTTCATTTTTTACTCCCTATTTTTTTTGCTATTGTGCTGCAAAACAGGCCACCTTGCCTCAAAAAAATGGGAAAACTATGCCGCTTTAGAACCGGTCTTTGATTTGATGGTAGGCCATTCCCAACACCAAGCTGGGTGTGCGCAACAAGGCGCCACCCGGAAACTTCTGGTGTTTGAGGGTTGCAAAAACATCAAAACGCTCCGCCTGCCCGGCTACTGCTTGGGCCACCAATTTACCAGCCAAACCCGTTAAGGCCACACCGTGCCCGCTAAAGCCTTGCAGGTAATACAGATTGGAGCCCAAACGGCCAAAGTCGGGGGCCCGGTTCATGCTGATGTCGACAAAACCGCCCCAAACAAAATCCACTGCAATGTCTTTGAGCTCTGGAAATACCTGGCCCAAGCGCTTGGCCATGAGGTCAGCCAAACGGGCTGGGGTGCGCGTGGAATAGCTCACACGACCGCCAAACAACATCCGCCAGTCCGCGCTGAATCGAAAGTAATCAAGCACAAAGTTGGTATCGCACACGGCGGCATTGCTGGGAATCAAGCGCCTACACAGCGCATCGGGCAGAGGCGCCGTTGCGATGATGTAGGTGCCCACGGGCATGATGCGCGGCGTGAGTTCTGGCGCCACGCGCGGCCCATATTCACCCAATGTGCAATTGCCTGCCAGCACACCCCATTGCGCCGTCACCGAGCCCGTGCGCGTTTTGGCCTGAAGCAAGGTGCCGCGCTTGATATCCACCACCGTGGAATGTTCAAAAATCTTTATGCCCAAACTGCGCGCTGCACGCGCCAGCCCCAAGCCATATTTGAGCGGGTGCAAATGCCCCGAGTGCTTTTCAAAAGCGGCTGCGTGGTAGCGGGCGCTACCGATCAAGCGCTGCGTCTGCGCTCCAGTGGCAAGGTCCACCTTGAAACCATAGTCACGCTCCAAGGTTTGCATGTCTTCTACTAGCGCCCTGGCCTTGCGCGTGCTGTCAGCCACATGCATGTAGCC
>CANJNX010000056.1 GCA_947475495.1 Comamonadaceae bacterium
CGGGGTTTGGTCAACGCGTAAAACTGCCGCCCCACCGAAGGCGTGGTTTCGGTCGAGGTATCGGGTGTGGCTTGGGGGTGTTCGGTCGTAGTCACTGTTGTTTCTCAAAATGGGGGGGCGCTTTGCTAGCCACAAGCAACCATACCAAGCAGGCCCCCATGGCGCCAGCACCACCGGTGTGCAATACCGCGGCTAGCAAAGGCCAGCCTAGCACGACGTTGCTCAGTCCGGTAAGCACTTGAAGCAAAAGCAGAACCAAAAGTCCATGTGTGGGTTTGCGAAGCACAGCATAGGCGCGCAATCGCCAATACAAAACCAACACCACCACACAGGTCAGACCGGCCAGCAGGCGATGAAAGAAATGGATGGCCGTCAAGGCTTGGAAGCTTAATGGGTTGCCGTCTTGGCTTAAACCCAAAGGCCGCCAAATTTCAAAGCCCCGGGCAAAGTCCATCTGAGGCCACCACTGGCCTTGGCACAGTGGGAAATCGGTACAGGCCAATACAGCGTAGTTGGTACTGACCCAAGCACCGGACAAGACCTGCAATACCAATACAAGCAATGCCAAAGCCATCCCAATACGCAAACGCTGGGGTACTGCAAACGCAGGCTCTGCGCGTTCACGCAATGACAAAGCGACGGCTTGGCCTGACAACAAAGCCAACAAAATATAGCCCCCCAAAAGGTGCAAGGCCACGATGGCGGGGAAAAGCTTCATGGTGACCGTCAGCGCACCAAAAGCCCCTTGAATACACACCCAAACAAAAGTCAGTGCAGCCCAGCCTGGGTGCAGCAATTTGTTTTTATCTTTGGGATTTGCATTTTTCCAAAGCCACCACGCGCCAAGCGCCAAAGCCAAAATGAGCAGGCCTACGCTAGACGCCAAGTAACGGTGCACCATTTCAATCCAGGCTTTGCCGTGGGTCACCGGTCCGTCAGGCATAGCGGTTTGAGCATCACTGATTTGACTTTGCGCACCCAAGGGCGACGCACTTCCATAGCAGCCAGGCCAATCTGGGCAACCCAAGCCGCTGTCCGACAAGCGGGTGAATGAGCCAAACAAAACCAAGTCAAAGGTTAAAAAAAGTGTCAGCAAGGTCAGTGCTTGCAAGCGGCCCAATCCTTGTGCATGTCGTTTGCGCCAAAGAACCCAAACCAAAGGTAGCCCCGCCAAAACCACGCCTATGCCTACCAGGCGAAGCAGCGGGGAGAGATCAAAAAGCGAAGTCGTCATGTCAACGGCCTTCGTTATCCCAAAAGGCAGAAGCGCGAAGCAAACGTTCGATATCACGCTTAACCTGCGGCACTTGGTCGTTCGCCAAAGCTGCGGGGAAACGCATCATCCAATTTCCAATCGGGTCGACCAAATACAAATGCTGGCTTACCTGTGCCCCGTCCTGCGCTTGGAGCCAGCGTTGAATATCTGCAGGGGCCACGCGCAAGACGGTAGCGGTCTGAAGCGCCGGGCGCAGGGACTGCGCCAAGGGCACATCGTCGCTCACCAACCACACCCAATCCAGGCGGTCTTTTTCTTTTCCTAAACCTTCACGCAACTGCCGTTGCAGATACAGGTTGCGGGTGCAGCTATCGTCGCATGCACCACCGGCCACGCTCACCAACAACCATTGTCCTTTAAGTGCACGCAAATTCACCTTGGTGCCGTCGAGGCTTGCAGCTTGGACATCGGGCAGCGGCTGCTGCGGATCAATGAGCTGGCCGAAATTGCGCCGTCCCTCGGGGCGTACCACGTAATAGGTGAAATACGAGGCAATGACCGGCGCGGCGCACACCAATAAAACCAGCAGCATTCTCCAACGGCCGCCTTGGGTTCTAGCCGCGCTGGAGGCATTCCAATCGCTGGGGTTGGGCATGGAATGCACCGTCATGCCCAGTGGCTGGTCATCGGTAGCGTGGAGCTTAGACATGGAGGGAGGCATCCTTCGATCGAGAAATAATTGGGCGGAAAATTTGGAACCACAGGTACAAGATGATTACCAGCGCAGACAAGCCAAACCATTGAAACGCGTAGCCATAGTGCTTATCAATTCCAAAATTAACTGCAGGCCAGTCGCGGCGCAAACCCTCGCTGGGCAAACCCGTTTGGCGAACGGTCACCTCCAAAAGGGGCAGACCAGACTCAATGCGAAACGCTTCTATATCTAGATTTTGCCGGATTACTTGTTGGGTGCTTGGACCAGGCTCATAAAGCTTGGATGGCGCCAGGGCAATGTGGCCTTCGATCTGCACGAGACCAGCAGGTGTCTCAACACCAGGGATTTTTTCGCGGCTCTCAAAGTTACGCGGCGCCCATCCGCGCTGCACCAAGATCACTGTGTCACTTCCCTGCAATCGCAGCGGTGTGAGTACAAAAAAACCCACTTTCCCGTTCATTTGTCGGTTGTCTAAATACACGGTCGATTGCGGCACCCAACTGCCTGAAAGAAGAACGCGCTGGTGCAGCACTGCATTGGCATCGTATCCGTTCAAAAAAACGTGCTGGGCTAATGGCGGCTTGCTTGCTTGCTGCTCCATCGCAGATTGCAAGGCTTCTTTTTGGGCAGCCCGACCTAACTGCCAAAACCCGAGGTATATCCCCAGCGTGGCGAAGAACACGGCTGCGAGGGATAATAAAAGCAACTTCCGTTTTGAATTCAACTGCATATCCTCTGTCTATGTCCTACCTTGTCAGCCTTGCCTTCTTTGCCATTCTCGCCAGCTTGGCCGCTGCACTTTTTTTCATGCTCCGCGGAAATCCCAGTGCCTCAGGAAAATCTAAGCGAATGGCCCGCGCACTTGCGATGCGGGTGGGGCTATCCATATTCTTGTTCGCCTGTATTTTGATCTCTTGGAAGTTCGGATTGATCCAGCCAACGGGTATTCCCCCAGGCGCCTAAAAAATATAAGCCCCTTATAACTACTGAACGAATCTCCCACTAAAAAAGGCACCTTCAAGGTGCCTTTTCTTTGAGCACACAGCAGTTAGAGCCAATACACCAAAACGTAAAGTCCTAACCACACCACGTCAACGAAGTGCCAGTACCAAGCTGCTCCCTCGAAACCAAAATGGCGCTCTGAGGTGAAGTGGCCTTTTTGCAAACGCAAGGTAATAAACAAGAGCATCAACATTCCAACAAACACGTGAAAGCCGTGAAAGCCGGTCAACATGAAGAAAGTAGAGCCGAAAATCCCTGAGCTCAATTTCAAGTTGTAAACGGTATAGGCGTGGTAGTACTCGTAGCCCTGCACACCCAAGAAGGTGACACCCAACAAGACCGTCATCCACATGAAGTTAATGGTTTTGCTGCGGTTACCGTCAATCAGTGCATGGTGCGCAATGGTCAAGGTGACGCCTGAGCTCAAAAGCAAAGCCGTATTGATCGTGGGCAACCAGAAAGGCCCCATGGTGGTGAAGGGTTCGACAATTCCTGCAGGAGAGGCGGTCGCTCCAGCGACCAAGCTTGGCCACACCGCCTTAAAGTCGGGCCACAACAAAGCATTGTCTAAGCTTCCCAAGGCAGGAATAGAGTGCGAACGCGCCCACCATAAAGCACTAAAGAAAGCGCCAAAGAACATGACTTCCGAGAAGATAAACCAGCTCATGCTCCAGCGGAAAGACAAGTCGATCTTTCGTCCGTATTGACCGCTTTCACTTTCAGAAACAGCTTCGCTAAACCATTGGAATAAAACAGTCAGCCAAAAAACCAGGCCAAACGCCAAAGAGTATTTGCCCCAGTCCGCTCCATTGACCCATTGGCCTGCACCGAGAATCACAAAAAACAGACCGAAGGCTGCCAGCACCGGATGGCGCGAAGGCCCAGGGACAAAGTAATACGGTGTTGTTGCGTGTGCGCTTGTACTCATTTCAGCTCCATTTTTCCAAATTCATCTCTAAAAAATTCACCCTGCCCATGCAGCTCTTTATTTTGCTACGACCCAAGTTGCCAGTGTAATTAATCCCAGCACCAAGAGCAGTGCTCCTATCAAGCCAACCAACACGACGTGCATGGGGTTGACTTTGGCTAAATCATCTTGGTAACCCGCTCGACTGCGAATGCCCAAAAAAGACCATGCCACCAGCTTGACGCTGCGCAAAAACGATGTTTTTTGTTTGCTGATTTTTTGCGAATCAGCCATTACGACCCTGCCCCTTTGTTGATCCAATGCGGGGCACTGGCTACTGGAGCAGCAGGCGTTTTTCCGCCCACCTCAAAAAAGGTGTACGACAAAGTAATGGTTTTTACATCTTTGGAAAGCTTGGGATCGATCACAAAAGCCACAGGCCATGACTTTTTCTCGCCTGGTTCTAAGGTGTATTGGTTAAAGCAGAAGCACTCTAATTTATTAAAGTGGGCCGACGCTTGTTGTGGCGCATAGCTCGGAATCGCTTGAGCAGACATGCGTCGATTCTGGGTGTTTTGAAACTCGTACATGACGGTTGTTAACTCGCCAGGATGCACTTGCACCGAACTTTGCGCGGGCTTGAAATCCCAAGGACCGCGCGCGTTGGCATCAAATTCGATCGTAATCGTTCGCGAGGTGTCCACTTGGGTATTCGCTGGCACTGCGGGAGCGATGCCCTTTAAGGCTTGTTCACCCAGAGCCAAGACATTGATGCCAGTCATCTCGCAAATCGCCTTGTACAAGGGGACCAAAGCGTAGCCAAATGCAAACATCAGGACCGTGACAAGGGCCAACTTTCGCACCATCAAGAAATTTTCGCGTTGCAAATTCATGTCGAGATTAGCGACTCAAAACGGCCAGCTTAAACATAAATCCGGCAAAGAAAACGATGGCCACCGAAGCCAAGATCAGCCCCAATTTTCGATTGGCCTTTTTTTGTTCCGGTGTCATAACGTTCTTTGTAGCCAGTCCATCAGAATTTAAGCAATCACTTTGTTGGCCGCAGCGTTTAACTTGGGCGGTGTTTCAAAGGTATGGAAAGGCGCAGGAGAAGGCACTTCCCACTCCAATCCTTCTGCACCTTCCCAAGGACTTTGAGCGGCTTTTTCGCCTTTGCCCATCATCGTTGGAACCACGATAAACAAGAAGAAGTAAACCTGCGCAAGACCAAAAGCAAACCCACCCACCGAAGCCACGGCATTGAAGTCAGCAAACTGCATCGGGTAATCAGCGTAACGTCGTGGCATACCAGCCAAGCCTAAGAAATGCATGGGGAAGAAAGTCAAATTAAAGGCGATTAAGGACCACCAAAAATGGATTTTTCCGCGGGTTTCGTTGTACATCACACCGGTCCACTTCGGAGACCAGTAGTAGTAACCGGCAAACATAGCATAGAGCGAGCCCGCAACCAAAACGTAGTGGAAGTGCGCAACCACGTAATAGGTGTCTTGCAACTGAATGTCGATGGGGGCCATAGCCAAGATCAATCCGGTAAAGCCACCCATGGTGAACACGAAGATAAAGCCCACCGCAAATAGCATGGGCGTCTCAAACGTCATGGAGCCTTGCCACATGGTTGCAATCCAATTGAAGATCTTCACTGCCGTTGGAACGGCGATCAACATCGTGGCGTACATAAAGAACAGCTGGCCGGTCACCGGCATACCGGTAGTAAACATGTGGTGAGCCCACACGATGAACGACAAAATCGCGATCGATGAAGTGGCGTACACCATAGAGGCGTAGCCGAACAATTTTTTACGCGCGAAGGCCGGAACGATTTGGCTGACGATGCCAAAAGCCGGCAAGATCATGATGTACACCTCTGGGTGACCGAAGAACCAGAAAATATGTTGGTACATCACCGGGTCACCGCCGCCGGCGGGGTTAAAGAAGCTGGTGCCAAAGTGGCGATCCGTCAACGTCATGGTGATGGCGCCAGCAAGCACGGGCATCACAGCGATCAACAGGTAAGCAGTAATCAGCCAGGTCCAGCAGAACATGGGCATTTTCATCAAGGTCATGCCAGGCGCACGCATGTTCAAAATGGTCACGATGATGTTGATGGAACCCATGATGGACGAAGCGCCCAAAATATGTAGCGCAAAAATACCGGCATCCATGCTCGGGCCTTGTTGCAGCGTCAAAGGCGCGTACAGCGTCCAGCCCGCAGCCGGAGCGCCTCCAGGCATA
>CANJNX010000057.1 GCA_947475495.1 Comamonadaceae bacterium
ACTCCAGCATTTTTTGCACGCCAAACGGTGTGCAAGGAGGGAAAACGGTGTCGCCCAAGACCAAGGCGCCCACGTTGTAAAGGTGAAATCCATCCACGTCTTTGTCGCTCGAAATTTTCCCCAGGACCCGGCGGGCATCAAAATGCGAAGGCAGCGGCAACTGCACCAAAATGCCGTGCACCGCGGGGTCTGCGTTCAAACGTTCGATTTCAGCTTCGACCACCGTATCGGGCGTATTGGCATCAAAAGCATAGACTTTGGACTGCAAACCTACCTCGGTACAGGCTTTGATTTTGTTGGCAACATACACCTTGGATGCAGGGTTGTCTCCCACAATAATGACCGCCAAGCCGGGTTGAACGCCTTGCTGCGTTAAGGCATCTGAGAGTTCGCGGCACTCTTGCCTGACTTTGCGTGAAACAGCATGTCCGTCAATAATTTTTGCAACCATGGTTAAATCCCTTCGGGCCTGCGCCTCATGGGGCTGCATGCTATGCGGCAAAGCCAGCGTTCTTCACCTTGCCAAACGACTGAGATAAATCTGTTTGCGACAGGGTGTCTTTTGTTGAAGTTGCACCTGTAGGCATGGCGTTTGCAGGAAAGTCGGCGTCGCAAAAGTGCCACGGCCGGTACTTGGCCTTGCCGATACTGAGATATCAGGGCAGCATGTTCTGCATTAATACGGCGTATGGAGTTTAAAAATGACCACTGACACAAGCATTCTAGAAGCGCAAGACACGACAACAGCCCCACGCAACCGGCGTACGTCTGGCGGGCGGGAAGCCAAGCGTGCGGCGCGTGCGGCGCGCACAGGCCAATCGGTGCCCTACATCACGCGCAAAATCCCTTACTACGAAGTGCTTGACGAAGAAGGCCTGCAAATCATTGAGCGCAATGCCGAAACCATTTTGGAAGAAGTCGGCATTGAGTTCCGTGACGACGCCGAGGCCCTCGATATTTGGCGCAAAGCCGGTGCCGATATCAAAGGCGAGCGCGTGCGCTTTCCGCGTGGCATGTGCCGAAGCATTGTCCAAGCCAGTGCCCCGCGCGAATTTATCCAGCATGCGCGCAACCCCGCGAACAACGTTGTCATTGGTGGAAAAAACACGGTTTTTGCGCCCGCGTACGGATCGCCGTTTGTGCGCGACCTCGACAAAGGCCGCCGTTACGCCACGATCGAAGACTTCCAAAATTTCGTCAAACTGGCGTATACCGCCACCTCCTTGCACCACTCGGGCGGAACCATTTGCGAGCCCGTTGATTTGCCGGTCAACAAGCGCCACTTCGACATGGTTTATGCCCATATGAAGTACAGCGACAAACCTTTCATGGGTTCGGTCACCCACCCCGAGCGAGCGCACGATACGGTTGAAATGGCGCGTGCTTTGTTTGGTGACAACTTCAATGATCCTTTGACAGGTAAGCCCAAAACGGTGTGTATCAGCCTGATCAATGCGAACTCACCGATGACCTTTGATGACACCATGCTTGGTGCGGCCAAGGTCTATGCCCGCGCGAACCAAGCCACCATCATCACCCCGTTTATTTTGGCAGGCGCCATGTCCCCCGTCACCGTCGCAGGTACCTGCGCACAAACCTTGGCTGAAGCCTTGGCTGGAATGGCGTTTGTTCAGTTGGTCAACCCGGGTGCACCCGTCGTCTTGGGCAGTTTTGCTTCATCGATTTCTATGCAATCAGGCGCACCTACTTTTGGCACACCGGAGCCTGCCTTGGTCTTGTACGTGATGGCAGCTTTGGCACGGCGCTTGGGCGTTCCGTTTCGCTCGGGTGGCAGTTTGTGCGGCTCCAAAATCGCCGATGCCCAAGCCGCTTCGGAATCCGCCAACACCTTGATCCCCACCAGTTTGGGCGGCGTTAACTTTGTATTGCACACGGCGGGCTGGCTCGAAGGCGGTCTGTCCATGGGCTACGAAAAGTTCATCATGGACGCAGACCAGGCCGGGATGATGCACACCTTGCTCGGTGGCGTTGACGTGACAGAAAACGGCCAAGCCATGGATGCGATTCGCGAAGTCGGCCCAGGCAAACACTTTTTGGGTTGCGCCCATACCCAAGCCAACTTCGAGAGCGCTTTTTACCGCTCCCCAATCACCGACAACAACAGTTTTGAGCAATGGGAAGCCGAAGGCTCGGTGGATTTGTCGGTCCGCGCCAATGCCATGTGGAAAAAACAATTGGCCGAGTACGAAGCTCCCGCCTTGGATGTGGCGGCAGATGAAGCGGTGTTGGATTACATGAACCGCCGCAAAGCATCGTTTCCGGACTCCAATGTTTAAATTGTTTTAAAGTCAAAAAACCGTAATAAAACGCAAAGCGCTTCATGACTAGCAGGACACCGTTGGTTTACACACTCAACAGTGACCTGTTAACGGGCCGTCAAAAACGGCTTCGCGAGGTCATGCGTCAACGGGGAGTACCCGCAGTTCTCACTGCGGACCCCATCAATATTGTTTACGGATGCGGCGTCCGTAATATGACAATTTTCGGGATGATGGGGCCTTCGCGCTTTTTACTCCTTTTTGCGGATGGCCCTTCCATCTTGTTTGAGTTTGCAGGCTCAGAGCACCTGGCACATGGCGCTCTAACTGTTGACGAAATTCGTCCTGCGCCTGGAATAACAGCAAACTCTGGACCCCTCTTTCTAAATTCAATCTGTTCATTCGCTGCTGAGCTTGCTGCAGACTGTCGCCGACATATGGGTGGCGCTGGCTGCACGCTAGCTGTCGAGCGAATCGATTTCCTTTTCACCGACGCATTAAGGGCAGAAGGACTTGCCTTGCTTGATGCAACAGAGATTTTTCTTGAAGCCCGTCGAATCAAGCAACCAGAAGAAGTTGCAGTGATTCGCCAAGCAGTTCTTCGTGTTGAACACGCCCTTGGTAGTGTTGAGCAGGCGCTGCATGCTGGAATAAGTGAAGTTGAAGTTTGGGCACCTTTTCACCATGCATTGATTGCCCTGGGTGGTGAGTACGTATCTACCCGACTTTTGCAAAGCGGCCCCAATACGTTTCCTTATTTCCAAGAGGCAGGGGAGCGAATCATTTGCGATGGTGATTTGTTGTGCATTGACACGGATGCTATCGGCTACGGAGGTTACGCTGTCGACCTGTCCCGAACTTTTCATTGTGGAGAACAAGCGCCAAGCCCACGCCAACGTATGCTCTATGGACGTGCGCACGAACAACTACAACACAATGCGGCAATGCTTAAGCCCGGTCTTAGCTACGAGGAATTCTCTAAATGTGCCTGGAATGTGCCAACTGAACACCGCCCGTATGGATATTATTGTTTGCTTCACGGTCTCGGGCTGTGTGGCGAGCATCCCTACGTGCCTTTACACCGCGAAGGTGAACCCTACCTCATGCCAGGTGTTTTTGAACCCGGGATGGTAGTCTGTATTGAAAGTTACATTGGAGATCCGGTTTCTGCCCAGGGTGTAAAACTGGAGGACCAGTTTCTCATCACGTCTACCGGGGTGGAACGCCTGACAACCTACCCTTTTGACCAAAGTCTCTTAGGGTAGCGTGTTAAGTTTTTGAAAATCAAAGTTAATGCTATTGATCTTGCAAGTACTTTGATTGATTTTCAAACCGCTTTTATTAAACCGCAGCCAAGCGGCGTTTTTCTAGCACCTCATCCAACCAGTCCACGCGCATTTCTGGCACAGCGGTGATCAATTTTTGGGTATAGGGGTGATCGGGGCGATCAAAAATATTGTCTGTCTTATCAAAGGCCACAAACTGCCCTTGCAACATGACGGCTGTGCGGTGGGCGATACGGTGCACCACGTCCAAATCATGGGTGATCAAAACGTAGGACAGTCCCAACTCTCGTTGCAGCTTGCGCAAAAGCGTCAGAATTTCTTCTGCCACCAAGGGGTCTAAAGCCGAGGTTGGTTCGTCCAAAATAATCAGATCGGGCTTGGCGGCCAGCGCACGCGCAATACACACGCGCTGCTTTTGTCCACCAGAAAGCTGCCCTGGACGGCGCTCTAAGTACTCCACGGGGAGCTCCACCAAAGCCATCAGTTCCTTGGCACGGGCAAGCACCTCCGCACGACCAGCGCCAAAATAAAACTCGACCGGGCGTCCGATGATGTCGAGCAAACTTTGGCGGGGGTTGATCGCCACGTCCGGGATTTGGTACACCAACTGAATGCGACGCTTGAGTTCCTTGCTTCTTTCGCCCAGGCTTTTTGGAAGGGCTTGGCCTTGGAAAACAATATTGCCACTGCGGGGCGCAAGCAAACCGGTGATAACACGGGCCAAGGTGGATTTTCCTGAGCCCGATTCGCCGACAACGGCCACCGTTTCGCCAAGCTTGACGTCTAAAGAGACGCCGCGAACCACATGGAAATCACCGTAGTAGGCGTGGCAATCATCGATGGAAAGTACGGTTGTTTCTTTGACCGTTGCAGCGATGGCACGTTCATTGGCTGCTGCGCCGCGCACCGCCACCAAGCGGGCGGTGTAGTCTTTGGTTGCATGGTGCAAGATTTGGTTGGTCTCACCTTCTTCCACTTCTTTGCCATGGCGCAAGACCTTGATGCGGTCTGCCACTTGGGCAACCACGGCCAAGTCGTGGGTGATGTACAAAGCAGCAGTGTTGTACTGGCGAATCAAGGACTTCAGCAATATCAACACTTCAATTTGTGTGGTCACGTCCAGCGCCGTGGTGGGCTCATCAAGCACCAACACATCAGGGCGGCAGGACATGGCCATGGCCGCCATGGCACGCTGCAACTGCCCGCCTGAGACTTGGTGCGGATAACGTGCGCCAAAATTTTGCGGATCGGGCAAGTCCAAAGCGGCAAAGAGTTCGCGCGCCCAGGCTTGCGCTTCGGAGCGGGTCATCAGACCATGGAGCAAAGGAGCCTCGCAGACTTGGTCCATCAAGGTATGTGCAGGATTAAACGCAGCTGCTGCCGATTGCGCAATATACGCAATGCGCTTGCCCCGCATATCGCGGCGGCCTTCGGCGTCAAGGGAACGGATATTGACACCATCTAAAACCACTTCGCCCTCAGCGATGTGAACACCCGCACGGGCGTAGCACATGCTCGCCAAACCAATCGTTGATTTACCCGCGCCACTCTCGCCAATGAGGCCCAAGACCTCGCCTTTATGGAGGCGCAGATCCACCTTGTCGACAATCACATTGCCTGCCACGCTCCCAAGGCACAGGCCTTTGATGTGCAGAATGACTTGATCTTCCATAACCCGTAATCTTTCTTAAAGTTCTGCCTGTGCGCCCGAGGGGCGCGCATCAATCGAGAGCATCCAATCCACAACCAAGTTCACCGACACGGTGAGCAGGGCAATCGCAGTGGCTGGATAAATGGGCGCCATCATTCCAAAGTTAATGGCGGCGGCGTTTTCGCGCACCATGCCGCCCAAGTCAGCGTAAGGAGGTTGAATGCCCAGACCCAGGAATGACAGTCCCGCGATAAACAAAAAGTTAAAGCAAAACCGCAAACCAAACTCAGACACCAACGGAGCCCAGGCATTGGGCAAAATTTCTCGGGTAATCACCCACCACAAACCTTCGCCGCGCAGGCGGGCCGCTTCGACGTATTCCATGACAGTGAGGTTCATACCCAATGCCCGCGCCAAACGGAACACGCGGGTGGAGTCCAACACGGCAATCGTCAAAATCAACACAGGAATACTGGAACCAAACACGCCCAAAATAATCAGCGCAAAGATCAAGCCAGGGATAGACAGCATCACATCAACCAAACGGCTAAAGAAAATATCAACCCAGCTGCCCACGACTGCGCTGACAAATCCGGACAGAATTCCAATCACAAAAGACAAGCTGGTTATCGCCAAGGCCACGCCAATGGTCATGCGTGCGCCATACATCATGCGGGTAAGCATGTCACGGCCAATTTGATCGCCACCAAACCACATCGTCATGGAAGGCTCGTCCCAGGTGCCGCCTACATTGGCAGATTCTGGGAACGGAGCCAACCAGGGGGTAAACAGGGAAACGATAACAAAGAGTGCGATCACGGCCATACCAA
>CANJNX010000058.1 GCA_947475495.1 Comamonadaceae bacterium
ACAACAAGGCGGCCGCAGCGTCATCGTCCAAGGGGTTTTTAGAGCTTGCCAACACCCGCGTGACCCCGTCTTGGAAGGCGGGAGAAAACCGTTCTGGGTGAAGCTCTGAGACAAAAAACTGCGCAATATCTTGAGGAAAGTCTTGGTGTCGATACGCCCGGCCGGTCATTTTGAGCGCGGGCAAAGGGTAGGTGGCGGCCATCGCAAAGCCCAACGGGCGAAGAATACGAAGGAGCGCCTCCTCGCCCTGTGGCAAGCCCCCACTGGGCCAGCGCACCGTTCTGACCGCACCGTGGTCAAACATGATTTTTCGCTGGTTTTGCGAGACTTCGCCCTCCACATAGGCTTTGCCAACTGGCACGCGCTCTAGCAAGCCATGAAACAAGACCATATTCAACGCTTGCGCCAACACGGCGCGGCTGACCTCGCCACTGCTGGCTTGGGTCAGCGCAGGGTGAATGTCCATGTGTGAAAAAAGCGCTTTGGCGGCGCTTTCCCCTACGCAGGCGCTGATTAAGGTGTGAATGGGTGGCATGTTGGTCTCTTGGTTCGAGTCTAGCAAGCCTGGTTGCTGGTGGAATGGAGGCCCCTCATAACCTCATGCAAGTTTTGCATATCTATTGGCTGTAACCGCTGTGTAACTTGGAAACCAGTTCCTAAAATCAATCCCCCGCAAGGAGTCTAAAAGCTGACTTTAGTCTGACAGCTTGCGCTTGGGAATCTTGTTTTCACAAGCCATCGTGGTTCGGTGGCGTGCGAAAAAACGATTTTTAAACTTAGGAGTTAGCGATGAATTCACCCACTATGCAGGGGCTTAGCCTGAATGCGCCCAGCTATGTCAAACACGCCCGCCTGATCGCGTGGGTGGCCGAGATGGCCGCCTTGTGTAAACCCGCCGCCATTCACTGGTGCGATGGTTCCGAGGAAGAGTACCAAGGCCTTTGCCAGCAACTGGTAGATGCCGGAACCTTCAAAAAACTCAATCCCGCCAAACGGCCCAACAGTTTTCTCGCCTGCTCGGACCCCACGGACGTTGCCCGCGTGGAAGACCGCACCTACATTTGCAGCGAGCACAAAGAAAGCGCTGGCCCGACCAACAACTGGATGGCGCCCCAAAAGATGCGTGCCACGCTAAACCCCTTGTTTGACGGCTGCATGAAAGGGCGCACCATGTACGTGGTGCCTTTCTCCATGGGGCCTTTGGGTTCGCATATTGCCCACATAGGAATTGAATTAAGTGACAG
Organism: Comamonadaceae bacterium; assembly: GCA_947475495.1. Taxonomy (GTDB): domain Bacteria; phylum Pseudomonadota; class Gammaproteobacteria; order Burkholderiales; family Burkholderiaceae_C; genus Allorhodoferax. Next base: position 1,245 of record CANJNX010000058.1, read on the forward strand.
CGCGTATGTCGCGGTCAACCAACGCATCATGACGCGCATGGGCAAGGCGGTGTACGACGTGCTCGGTGCCGACGGGGCTTTTGTTCCTTGCATGCATTCAGTGGGCGCCCCCTTGGCGGCCGGTCAAGCCGATGTGAAGTGGCCTTGCAATTCAACCAAGTACATCGTCCACTATCCTGAGACCCGCGAAATTTGGTCGTACGGATCCGGTTACGGTGGTAACGCCTTGCTCGGGAAAAAATGCTTTGCTTTGCGCATTGCCTCGACCATGGGCCGCGACCAAGGCTGGCTTGCAGAACACATGTTGATCTTAGGGGTGAGCAGCCCCGAAGGAAAAAAATACCACGTGGCTGCCGCCTTCCCGAGCGCGTGCGGTAAAACCAACTTTTCCATGCTGGTTCCACCTGAGGGCTTTGCAGGCTGGAAAGTCACCACGATTGGCGACGACATCGCTTGGATCAAGCCGCACGCCGACGGCAAGATGTATGCGATCAACCCCGAAGCGGGATATTTTGGTGTGGCCCCTGGAACGAACTACCACACCAACCCCAACTGCATGGCCAGCTTGAATAAAAATGTGATTTTCACCAACGTGGCACTCACCGATGACGGTGATGTGTGGTGGGAAGGCATGGAAAAAGACAGTGGCGCTTTACCTGCGCATTTGATCGACTGGCAAGGCAAGGACTGGACGCCTGCCATTGCCAAAGAAACCGGCGCCAAAGCCGCCCACCCCAACTCACGCTTTACGGTGGCTGCGGGCAACAACCCTGCGCTAGACAGCGCGTGGGACGACGCCAACGGCGTGCCCATTGATGCGTTTATTTTTGGCGGTCGCCGCTCAACCACCGTGCCCTTGGTCACCGAAGCCCGCAACTGGGTTGAAGGCGTTTACATGGCTGCCACCATGGGCTCAGAAACTACGGCTGCTGCGGCCGGTCAACAAGGTGTGGTGCGCCGCGACCCTTTTGCGATGCTGCCTTTTACCGGCTACAACGTGAGCGATTACTTCCAGCACTGGTTGAATATGGGCGACAAGCTCAGCCAGGCTGGCGCGAAGTTACCCGCGATTTACTGTGTCAATTGGTTTCGCAAAGGCGAAGACGGCAAATTCGTTTGGCCGGGCTACGGCGAGAACATGCGCGTCTTGAAGTGGATGATTGACCGCCTTGAAGGCAAAGCCAAGGGCATTGACAATGGCTTTGGCGTGAGCCCCACGTATGCAGAAATCACGTGGCAAGGCTTGGCGTTTTCGCAGGCTGAGTTTGAAACCGTGACCAGCCTTGATAAGGCCGACTGGAAACAAGAAATCGCTTTGCACACCGAGCTGTTTGGGCAACTGGCGTACCACCTGCCTGCGGCCTTGGAAAAGACCAAGGCGCAGTTCGCGCAGCGCCTGGCAGCTTAAGAAGAGCGCGCCACTGCGGCGCGTAGCTCTTCCATGACGCGGGGGTCGCGGTTAGCGAACTCCCACATTTGCTCTTCGCGGCGAATTTGGGCGGCCACTTTCATTTGGCGGTCCACACTGGCTGCCAAAGCCATGGTGACTTTGCGCAAGGGGCGAGCAAAGAAAGCCAGCCCCGCAAACACCACGCTCCACAAGGCCACCCAGCCCAAGAGCAAATGGCCATCAGCCCAGTTGTCGATCACCTGATCGGCTACCACCAACATCGCAGCCATCACCCCTGCGAGCATGAGCCCTGCCAGGGTGCGTGAAGCTTCCGATTTGGGAGCCGTTACGGGGGTGCCCGTGAAAGATGGGGCACCTGCAAATTCAGCAAAACTAAAGCGAGACATCAAAGAATCCTTAAAAAACATGGTGTGATACTAGGGTTTACACTAGTGTTAGTCCACTTTAGTTTGGTGATTAATACCATTCACCAAATCTATACATACACATGCTTCCCCTCAATATCCGCACGTTTGACCTGAATTTGCTGAAAGTCTTTGATGTCGTCATGGCCGAAGGCAGCCTCACCAAAGCGGCCAACGTGCTTGCATTAACGCAGCCGGCCGTCAGCAATGCTTTGCGCCGTTTGCGATTGGCACTCGATGATGAGTTGCTTGTTCGCCAAGGCCGCGGCTTGCAACCGACTGCGCGGGCATTGGCCTTATGGCCTGCGGTACGCGAGACGCTGCAGCATTTAGAACTGACGCTCGCGCCACAAAAATTTTCTCCCGCAACCACGACCAACACCTTCGTGCTGACCTTGGCCGATGCCACCGCCGCTGAACTGATGGTGGGGTTGGTGAACACAATCACCAGCCAAGCGCCTGGCGTTTCTTTGCGCGTGTTGCCGCTGACCACACGCGACCCCAGGCGTTTGCTCGAAGAGGGCCACGCCGACCTAGCGATCGGCCATGTCCCTGGCGTTTTATCGGAGCTCTCCGCACTGACCCAAGCGGGCGGCTCAGCGCGGTTTTTCCACCAACGTCTTTTTGCCAGTGATTACGTGTGCGTGATGCGCAAAGACCATCCCTTGGCGTCGCAAACGCTCACACTCGACGGCTACTGCCAAGCCCAACATACGCTGGTGAGTTTTTCAGGGCGCGCTTTTGGACTGATAGACGAGGCCCTCGCCGCCCTCAACAAAACCCGGCGCGTGGTGTTGACGGTGAACCAATTTTTTACCACGGGCAAAGTCGTTGCGCATTCTGATTTATTGGCCGTGTTGCCACGCCATTTTTTAAACGTCACCGGCTTTGAATCCCAGCTTGCCGTGCGCGAATTGCCTTTTGAGGTGGCGCCCATACATGTCGATGCACTATGGCACAGCCGCCACAACCAAGACAGCGCCCACACTTGGTTTCGTGATCAAATTCAAGCCGTGGCCACACTGGCTTTCCCGCCGCAAAACAAGAGCGCTTCGCCATGAAGTTGCAACTCTTTTCTGATCTCCATCTGGAAACGCAGCCGCAGTTTTTGGGATCGCCACAAGCCCAGAGCGCGCCCGACGCAGACCTCTTGGTCTTGGCCGGCGACATTGGCTCCTACCAAAACGGCTCCTTGCTCCAAGACGCTGATTTTGGCTTGGCCGGTTTCTCTCCATTGCAGGGCTGGCCCACGCCGGTCCTGTACCTGCCCGGTAACCACGAATACGACGGCATGGACTTTGACGCGGCCCACACGCGCTTGCGTGAAACCTGCGAACGCTTAGGCATGGTGTGGTTGGAGCGCGAAGTATGGTTTGCACCGTGGACCGACCAGACAGGCAAACCGGTGCGCTTTATTGGAACCACGCTGTGGACGGACTTTGATGCTTTGTGTCCCGACACGCCCCATTCGCCTTCGCAGCTCACCCAACAACTCAAAGCCCGTGACAAAGCCTTTCGCGCGGCGAATTTTTACCTCAAAAAAACCAACACCACCAGAAACGGTTTGCCTTTTTTAGCGCAAGAAGTACGCGAACACGCACTGCAATGCCAAGCGTGGTTGCGCGAGGCATTGGCCCAGCCCTTTGACGGCACAACGGTGGTTGTCACCCACTTTGCACCTAGCTTGCGCAGTGCCGATCCGCGCTACGGCTTGGTGCCGGGAACGGCAGGGTTTTGTAATGCGCTCGATGATTTGCTGGCGCACGCGCAACTGTGGTTGCATGGCCATTTGCATTCGCCGCAAGACTATATGCACCAGGGTTGCCGCGTGGTCGCCAACCCCTTGGGCTATGCGCGAAAAAACGAACAGGCCTTTTTTCGGGCCGGCGCAACGATAGAGGTGTAAGGCAGGCTTGGGGTCCCTTAACGCGCAGCGAGTCCTTCAAAACAGCTGCACATCACGAGGTCAATGATTTGGGCGTCCTCGTGTTGGCCGCCCATTTTTAAGAACTCCAACACCGGATCGCACGCGCGGGCGTACAAGGTATATAGCACGGCAATGGCAGGCAGCTGAGGATTGATCTGCCCCTGGGCTTGGGCGGCTTCGATCCAGGCACCGAGCCGGTCACTCACCTCGATCAGCCCGTCCATATAGGCTTTGTCGGCGATCAACTTGGCCCGCAGGGTGGAATTCTGGCTGGGCAGGTTGGGCATTTCGCCTTTGAGCTTGAGCTCCATGGTCCAGCGCGCAACGGTGCGCAGTTGCGCCATGGCCGACTGCGCTGGCAGCGCTCCAATGTAGTCTTGGGCCCGGCGCATGAGTTGCACCATCGCCGCCGCTGCGAGGTCTTCTTTGCTGGGGAAATGTTTGTACAAACTGGCTTTGGCAATGCCCACACTGGCGGCCACTTCATCGACCGTCATCGCTTCAAACCCTTTTTCGGCGAGCAAGCGACTGGCCGTTTGGATGATCGCGTCTTCGCGCGCCTGCAACATCTGGGCTTTGAAAGACACTTTAGGTTGCAGCATGGAAGTCATGTTCGAATTTTAGCCCCTTGCTTTTTAAAGTGTGGTGGCCGGTTTTTTTATGACTCTGTCGTATTTTTCGCGAGCGCTTGTTCTGCCGCAGCGACCAAGGCCGCGCTCAGGCGGTCAATCACTTGTGAGTCGAGGTTCCAGCAGTGCCAGTACAAATCGACCGGTAAGGAGTGTGCCGGTGCCAGATTCACCAGCTCGCCCGCATCCAAATGCGTTTGAACGCGCAGGCGCGGCAACACCGCCGCCCCCCAGCCAGACAAAGCGGCCCGCAGTTGCCCGTCTGCGCTTGGTACAAAGCGTTGGTTCAAAGCCACCCGCTTAAGCCCCAAAGCCCGCCCCACAAATTCCGCGGGCCCATCGTCTTTGCGGTTGAAAGCCACAAAAGCAATATCGCGAAAATTGTGGGGCGTGAGGCCTAGCGGGCAATGCGCTTGCGCGTAACTGCT
>CANJNX010000059.1 GCA_947475495.1 Comamonadaceae bacterium
ATCATGCACGCATTCACTGGGTTGGCGTCGCTGCAACAAGTCACCCTCGCCACCGTTGCCCCGGGCATTGCTGAGGCCTTGGTAGCCACTGCGATTGGGCTTTTCGCAGCGATTCCTGCTGTCATTGCCTACAACCGATTTGCACGAGAAATTGACCGCATATCGATTCAGCAAGAAACCTTTATTGAAGAGTTTTCTAACATCTTGCAGCGCAACGTCAGCGCCCAAGTCAATCCCGCTGCGCCGCGCTGATCGCCCCCGCTACTTTGATGCAAAGGACTGAACTATGCCCGCCGTAAGTTCCCGTGGCCGCGGTCGTCGCACCATCAGCGAGCCCAATATGGTTCCCTTCATTGACGTGATGCTCGTCCTCTTGATCATTTTCATGGTCACCGCCCCTTTGATTAGCCCCAGCATGATTGATTTGCCCAGCATCGGCAAGGCCGCAAAGCAGCCCGATATCGTCATTCAAATCATTCTCGTAAAAAATGACGCCTTGGAAATGAAGGTTAAGGAAAACACCACCGCCGTGACGCTGTCAAATTTGGCCGAGCAAGTCCAGCAAGCGCAAAAAAAATCCAGCGCTGGCGCTGAAGGATCCAACAGCGCTGTGGTGATCAGCGCAGACAAATCAGTCAAATACGAAAGCGTGGTCAAGGTGATGGATACCTTGCAACGCGCAGGGATTGCCCGCGTGGGTTTGTCGGTTCAGTTGGTGAATTAATTCAAGCATGGCTCTGGCTTACAAAGAATTTACACCGCCGCCCGTTCCCGGTTTGGGTCGGGCCGTCACCCTTGCCTTTATTGCGCATGCCTTTTTAGTGATCGCGCTTTCTTTGGGCGTGCAATGGCACCAAGCTGCTTTGGAGCCTGCCAGCTTTCAGGCCGAACTGTGGTCTGCCCTTCCCGTTGAAGCCGCACCTCCAGAACCCGCACTTCCACCGGAAACTGAAGCATTTCAACCAACCAGTAAAAAACCGGAACAAGTTTCCCCTGCGCCACCAGCGCCCGAGGCGAAGACCAACACAGATATCGTCATAGCCCAACAAAAAGCCCAGCGTGAGAACGAAAAAAAGCAAGAGCAAGCTCGCTTAGAGAAAGAGCGCAAACGCAATGAAGAAAAATTGAAAGCCGACAAGCGCAAGGAAGACAGCGCGAAAGCAGAGAAACAAAAAACCGAGGCCTTGTCCAAAGCAGAAGAAAAAAAGAGCGCAGCGCGCCTCAAAGAAGCCAAAGAACGCGCCCTGCGCTTAGCAGGCAGCACTTCCGGAAATGGCGAACCTACGGCCACTGGAAATGCGGCGCAGAGTTCGGGGCCGGGTGCCAATTACGGCGGAAAAATTGTGGCCGCTATTCGCCCCAACATTACCCAAAGCAAAGAAATCGCAGGCAACCCATCGGTCGAATACGATGTTTACAGCGATGCGAGTGGCACCATTTTGAGCGTCAAACTTCGCAAAAAAAGTGGCGACAGCTATTGGGATGAAGTAGCCCTCAACGCGATTTACAAAACGACCCGGCTGCCGCGTGATGACAATGGGCGCGTGCCTTCACCAATCACCATTGCGCTTGAACCCAAAGCGCGCTAAGACATTACTCAGGGCTGCTTGGATGGACATTCGCCAATGGAGTTCATGGGCAACAAACCCGTTTAATGCGCTTGAGAACCTCGGTGCGCCCAGGCTGTGGTGTGCTTTTCAATCAGGCTAAAGATTTCATACATCACCATGGCCATTGCACCCACGACGACCAACCCTGCAAATGCCAAACCCATCTGCATCGCAGAGCCAGCTGAAATCAATAAATAACCAATGCCTTCATTGGCAGCGGTCATCTCCGACACCGTGGTCCCCACGAATGCCAATGTAATGGCAACCTTCAATGAGCCATAAAAATAAGGCATGGAACGGGGCAAGCCCACCTTCACTAAAACATCCCAGCGCTTTGCGCCCAAGACCCGCAGTACATCCTCCAACTCTGGCTCGAGGGTTGCAAGGCCTGTTGCGATGTTGACCATGATGGGAAAGAAGCTAATCAGGAATGCAGTCAAGATGGCAGGCCCAGCCCCGATGCCAAACCACACCACCAAAATCGGGACGAAAGCTGCTTTGGGAAGCGCGTTAAATCCGGTCATGAGGGGGTAGACGGCAGCGTATGCCAAGCGCGAGCTGCCAATGACAAAACCCAGCAAAACCCCCACCACGATCGCAATTCCAAATCCCACCATCGTGACCCAAAAAGTACGCCATGCATGGCCTGCGATCACATCGCGGTATTCCACCATTTGCTGCCAAATTCTCAAAGGGCTCGGAAAAATAAATTCTGAAACATTGAAAAAGGAACAAACCATCTGCCAAAAACACAAGGTGACAATGAGCAAAACCCACGGCGACCAGCGTTCTAATTGTTGTTGCTTCATATCGATTGTTTGGAAGGTGTAGGCGCTGTCGTGGTGCGAATTGCGCCTATATGGCCACGCAACTCTTGCACGATATGGCTAAATTCTGGTGTGTAGGTCACATCCAGTTCACGTGGGCGGGGCAAGTCTATCTCGCGCTTAACAACGAATCGACCAGGGCTTTTAGACATCACATACACCGTGTCTGCCAAAAAAACCGACTCGCGCAAATCATGGGTGACCAAAATCACGTTAAACCGCTGCTCGGTCCATAAGTCCCGCAAGGTACACCAAAGCTCTTCCCTTGTAAAAGCATCCAACGCGCCAAAGGGCTCATCGAGCAAGAGCATCTTAGGCTCATGAATTAAAGCGCGGCAAATACTGGCGCGCTGCTGCATTCCACCTGAGAGCTCCCAAGGAAACTTTCGCTCATATCCCGCCAAACCCACCGCAGCCAAAAGTTTGATGGCACGCACTTCGTACTCGGCCTTTTTTGCTTTGAAATGCGATCGAAACGGTTCAACAATTTCCAAAGGAAGCAAAACGTTATCGAGCGTTGTTCGCCAAGGTAAAAGCGAAGGCGCTTGAAAAGCCATGCCACTAATTTTCAACGGGCCTGTAACAGCTTGTCCATCCACGGTGATGGAACCTTTGCTGGGTTTTTTCAACCCAGTGGTCAGCTTCATAAAGGTAGATTTCCCGCACCCTGATGGACCCACAATTGCGATGAACTCGCCTTGCTTGACTTGAAGGTTGATTTCCTCAACCGCATACATGCTTTGCTGAAGCAACTCCTCGTTGTAAGCAAGCCAAACGTTTTGAAACTCAACGAAGTTATCAGAAGAATCGGTCATCCTAAGCAATCTGTGGGGGAATTATTTTTTACTCTTAGGAAGAACGTCAAGGTCTTTGGCCGATGGCAAGAAAGAACCATTCCAAATTTCATCTGCTTTAACCCGCGTTTTGGTACTGAAGGCATCTGACACCTGAGAAGCCATCAACGATAGGCGTGGCCCTTTCACTTGGCCAAAGCCTTCAGCGCGGGCATCTGCGCTATTTATTACTGTGTCAATTGCCAATTGGAGACGGCGCGTTTCTAAGGCGGTGTTGATGATGCCGTCACGCACTTTGACTGTTTCAATGGAGGCCGCAGGATTGGCGATAACGTCCTTCATTCCTTTAGAGAATGCCAATAAAAAGGCTTTGATCGCAGCTGGATTTTCTTTGATCAATTTCGGCGAAACGATGATGGCGTTGCCGTACAGCTTGACTCCAAAATCCGCATAAGGCAACACCACCACATCGTCAGCCTTCACTCCACGCGCTTCAATATTGAGCAAGGAAGTGAAGGTAAAGCCCGTAATGGCATCGACATCTCCACGAACCAACATGGTTTCACGCAGCGGTGGGTCCATGGCGGTCCAGGCCACGTTGTCTACGTTGTTGGCTTTGGCAAAAATGGGGAATGCGCGCCGACCCGCATCAAAAACGGGGGCGCCTAATTTTTTACCCGATAGATCGGTCGGTTTTTTGATGCCGGATTTTTTCAAAGCCATCACCGATGCAGGCGTGTTGTTGTACACCATCATCACTGCAACGGGTTTATTCGGTGCGTCAGGGTTGTTGGCATGAAACTCCATGAGCGCGGCCAAATCTGCAAAGCCCATATCGTAAGAACCGGAGGCTACGCGTGTTACAGCCCCGCCAGAACCATTTCCAGCATCCACTGTGACATCCACCTTCGCCTCTTTGAAATAGCCTTTTGCAACAGGCACCAAAAACATAGCCGCAGGCCCTTCAAATCGCCAGTCCAGTTGGAACTTAATGGGCGTCAATTGCGCCCACGATGAGCATGCAACCAAGGTCACCGCGATAGCAGTTCCCGATTTAAAAAAGCGGCCGTAAATCATAGAAACTCCAAAAATTTAAAAATTTAAAAAATCAAACAAACAACTGTATACAATTTTTTCAACCTTCGTCCTAGCAAAAACCCTTGAGTGAGTAAATTTGCTTAAACCCAGACTTTTATGGCGTTCGGCAATTCGGCCAAGCACAATGCTTGCCTTTGCAGTTGGCTGGCAGGTGAATTAAATACACCTTCAAATCACAATGCGCATGAAAAGTCTCAAGTTGACATAGGCTTACCCATGGCTTGTCGCATCGGCCCTATGCCTCTGAACTCCACGTTTTGGGTTGTTATGGTTTCCCACAAGTGGTCTCCATAATAGAAAGGCTCAAAACTGGCGACATCGGCCAATGGCAAAGGTGAAATAACAGCATCCACTCGGGGTTCATAGAAAAACGGAATGGAATTGCGTGGTTGATCTAAACCTAACACTCGGTGCTCCGTTGCCTTGACCCGGCCACCCGTCCATCGCTGCAAGACCTTACCAAAGTTGACCACCAGGGTACCTTCTAGCGGTTCAATATCGAGCCAAGCACCGTCATGATGCTTCGCTTGCAGACCTGATACACCATCTTGGGCCAGCAGCGTTAAAAATCCTGTGTCTGCATGGGGTCGACCTGTCAAATAACGACGAACACCTTGGTGCTCTGTCCACATCGCCTCTTCGCTGATGGCATTAAGGGATTGGGGCGTACGAATGGGGTAATGAATAAAACGCAGTGTTGAAATACCCTGCTCAAAAGCCGCATCGAATTGAGTCTCAACCAAACCCAGTCCGCGCGCAATACTTTGCATAAGTGCTGCGCTGAGTCGGTGCATTGATTGGTAATACTGGGCGGCAGCGGATCTCCAATGAGGAAGCAGGTGTTCATGGGGCAACGGGCTTTTTTCCTGCAGCGGATCGCCGCCTGCAACAGCCAAACTGGGGTTGACTAAATCGGGGCCAATATCTATGCCCTCTTTATACGTAGGAAAACCATCTTGCAAAGGAAACCAACCTCGGTAGATATTGGGTTGAGTCGCATTAAATTTACGCAACCATAATTTTTCTAAATGCTCAGAGGGCAATGAAAATATAGACAACAAGAAGCGCCTTGTCTCAGGATTTAAAGTCGCCCAATCTGGTAAATCTTTCAACACCAGGAAGCCAATTTGGCTAGCTGCTTTTGCAATTTCGCGATCTACATTGTGTCGATCCTTAGCATTTACGCCAAAAAGGCCTGCGACACTTAAGCTTGGAATGCGTGGATTTGCCATTGCTACCGCCTTAATCGTATGCAATCACCGCTTGGCCCTGCTCAGCTTGGGAACGCCAGCGGGCCAGAGCCGCATCGCTGGGGTAAAAACGGGCGTTGTCATGCAACTGAACTTCAGCGACCGCCCCTTCCTGTGGCGCCATCGATGTTTCTGGGGGCAACTCCACCGCAAAACGCACCAACATACCGCGCACCAATTCGCCCTGTTCTGTCATTTCGCGTTGCGCCGGAAACTCGCGCAGTAACTGGGCAATATCGGGGCCTGCGGTGTGGGCATCGGGTTTGATTGTGACTCGCAGAAATTTGCCGAACCTGCAACGCGCTTGCTCGAGGTCCCACAATTGGGTGATCGTGAACTGCATTCCGCCCGAGAATCGATCAGGCTGGGCTTTGCCCATCGCAATAATCAAAGCATCTTCTTTGAGGAGGTTTTTATGTGCATTGAGCAA
>CANJNX010000060.1 GCA_947475495.1 Comamonadaceae bacterium
AAGGACGCGGACGCCACGGTGGCAACCCCACGATGACCAACTTCCCCAGTGAGCCACGTGCGCCCCGAGCGCCTGGCGGTCAACCCGATCCGATGCGTACCAGTGTGGACATGATGGCCGAACGCGGCGGTCGCCGCGGCGGTGGCTACCAAGGCAACCGAAATTCCGGTGGTGGTGGCTACGGTGGCGGTGGTGGTTTTGGTGGAGGTCAAGGCCCACGCAGTGGCGGTGGCGGTGGCGGCGGCCGCGGTCGTGGCGGGCCCGGTGGCAACCGGGGTCCTGCTGGACGCTAACTAGTTCAACACTCTCAAAAAAAAGCCTCCCAAAGATCAATCTCTGGGAGGCTTTTTAACGTCTTCAACCCTATGTAGGATTGCGTGTTACTTCATGTCAACGCCATAAAAAGTGTGGCGTCCAAAGGGACTCAACTTAAAGCCAATGACTTCGTTGCGAACAGGTTTTAACTGGACAGCATGCGCTATCGTGAACCAAGGGGCTTGCTCCTTGAAAATCACTTGCGCCTCTTCATACAGCTTTGTCCGCTCGGCCACACTGGTCACGGTTTTCGCTTTTGTGACCAGGTCCTCGTAGGGCTTGTAGCAAAACTTAGCAACGTTCGATCCGTTATTTTTAGCTGCGTCACAACCCAACAACGTATCTAAGAAGTTATCGGGGTCGCCGTTGTCTCCCGTCCACCCCAGCATCCCCATTTGGTGTTCACCGTTTTGCATCCGCTTGCGGTACTCACCCCACTCAAAACTCTTGATTTCAGCCGTTACGCCCACTTTTGCCAAGTCCGCTTGCATCAATTCCGCAATCCGTTTGGCGTTGGGGTTGTAGGGGCGCTGAACAGGCATGGCCCATAGATCGGTGGTAAACCCGTTGGGGTAACCCGCAGCAGCGAGTAATTTTTTAGCTTCAGCCGGATTAAAGGCATCGTCTTTAATGGCCTTGTTGTATGACCACATATTGGGCGGAATCGGGTTAATCGCAGCCACCCCCGTTGTCAAATACACGGCAGAAATAATCGACTTTTTGTCAATCGCCATATTGATGGCTTTACGAACGCGAACGTCATCAAATGGTTTTTTGGTCGTGTTGTAAGCCAAGTAGCCCACATTCAAACCGGCTTGCTCCAACACTTTCACATTGGGGTCTTTTCGCATCGCGTCAAGATCAGCAGGTGTTGGGTAAGGCATGACATGGCATTCTCCTTTTTGCACTTTCGCCCAGCGAACTGCTGCATCGGGTGTGATGGAGAAAATCAAGTCCTCGATTTTGGCTTTGCCTGCCCAGTAGTCAGGGTGCGCCTTGAATCGAATAATCGCGTCTTTTTGGTACTGCACCACAGCGTACGGCCCAGTTCCTACAGGCTCTTGGTCAATTTTTTCTGGTGTACCGGCCTTCATCATGGCGTCAGCATATTCTTTGGATTGAACTCCGGCCCATTGCATCGCCAAATCAGCCAGGAACGGAGCTTCTGGGCGATTCAATGTGAATTTAACGGTGTAGTCGTCTATCTTTTCAACTGACTTCAACAGCTTGGGCATGCCCATATCGCCAAAGTAGGCGTGGTTCGCACTGGTGACTTTGAAATAAGGGTGCGCTTCTTTCCACTGGCGCTCGATCATGAACATCACGTCATCGGCGTTGAAATCACGGCTTGGTTTGAAGTTTTTGGTTGTCTGCCACTTCACCCCCTTGCGCAGGTTGAAGGTGTACTCCAACCCATCTTTTGTAATACTCCATTTTTCAGCCAAGCTGGGGCGAATGTTGGTCCCGCCATGCTCGAAGCCTACGATGTTGTCGTAAATTTGTTCGGAAACATCAAAGGAGGTTCCTGTGGTGTTGATGCCAGGGTAAAAATTCTCTGGGCTGCCTTCAGAGCAATAGACCAAGGTTTTCGCAGAAGCTGGCGTAAGCGCAAAAGCAACGGGCAATGCAAGAGCGCATAGAAGGGCGAGCTTGTGACGCCGTTTACGCATGGTTGTAGAAAGACTTAAAGACATCAGACGGACTCCTTCGGGGTTGAAAGCTGCAGCTGCAGCGGGTTAAGTAACTTGATGGATATTTTCAGCTTCGTGGCAAGCCACCCACCGCAGTTGCACCATTTTGAGCACAGGACGCTCTGTTTGGCAACGGGGTTTAGCATAAGGGCAGCGGGTTGAAAAGACGCAGCCCGTGGGAGGATTCAGGGGTGAAGGCAACTCACCGATCAACAAGGTGCGCTGTTTTGCTGCCCCAAAGCGAACGCTTGGCGTAGCAGCCAACAGGGCTTGGGTATACGGATGCAGGGGACGCTCAAAAAGCACCTTTTTCTCACCCTGCTCCACCACATGGCCAAGGTACATCACCATCACATCGTGGGCAATGTGTTTCACAACGCCCAGATCGTGGGAAATAAACAAATACGCCAGCCCCAAATCTTGCTGTAAATCCGATAACAGGTTAAGGACTTGTGCCTGAATCGAGACATCCAAAGCAGACACGGGTTCATCGGCAACGACCAAAGAAGGTTTGAGCATCAAAGCCCGGGCAATGGCTATGCGTTGGCGCTGCCCCCCCGAAAACATATGCGGGTATCGGTCGTAATGCTCCGAGCGCAAACCGACTTTGAGCAGCATCGAGCGTGCTTGGTCTTGCCGCTCAGAGGCATTGAAGCTGCGGTTTATCTCTAACGGGGCCTCTAAAATCTCACCAATGCGTTTGCGAGGATTGAGGGAGCCATAGGGATTTTGAAAAACAAGTTGGACCTTTTGGCGAAGTTCGTGGCGCCTGGCTTCAGAGATTCCACTTGCATCGTGACCGCCTAACTTTAAAGCCCCATCGGTTGGCGCTTCTATCAAAGAGACCATTCGTGCCAAAGTTGACTTTCCGCAACCCGACTCGCCCACGACTGCAAGGGTCTTACCCGCTGCAATAGAAAAAGACGCGCCAGAGACGGCTTGTAAATAATCTGGTGTGCGCATGAAGCCGCGGCTGATTGCGTAAACCTGGCGCAATCCATCGGCTTGAACAACCACTTCATTGGATACAGTCATAGCGGATTTCCAGTGATGGAGGGAGCCAGTGGAAAATGGCATCGAACCCCTTGCATGTTTTCATTCAACACTGGCCGCTCTTGGCATGTTCTATCTATAGCATAGCTACACCGAGGGGCAAACAAACACCCCGATGGGCGGTCCAGCATTCCTGGAACCATGCCAGCAATCGTTGACAACCGACTTTGACCATCACTGCGCTCAGGCATCGCGTTTAACAAAGCCTCGGTGTAGGGATGGCCTGGGGATAGAAACAAGTCCTGCGCCCGCCGCTCTTCTACGATTTGCCCTGCGTACATGACTGCGACCCGGTGCGCCATTTCACACACCACCCCCATATTGTGGGTAATTAAAACCAAAGCCATGCCGTGCTCTTGTTGCAAGGACTTTAAGAGGTCCAGAATTTGGGCTTGGATCGTGACATCAAGCGCAGTGGTGGGCTCATCGGCAATCAGTAATTTGGGTTTGCAAGCAATAGCCATCGCAATCATGACCCGTTGGCTCATCCCGCCTGAGAGCTGATGGGGGAATGCGTCAAGGCGAGTTTCTGGCGCGGGAATACCGACTTGTTCCAGTAATTCAATGGACCGTTTTTTTGCAGCCTTGCGGTCCATCCCCATGTGCAGTTTGAGTGTTTCTGCCAATTGGAAACCTACGGTAAAGCAAGGATTCAAACTGGTGGTGGGATCTTGAAAAATCATAGCCACCTCTTTACCAATGACTTGGCGCCTGTGTGCATCGCTCAAGCCCAATAAGTTATGGCCATCAAACCGAAGCGTTTTGGCTCTTACCTGGCCTGGAAAAGCGACCAAGCCCATCAAAGCCATCATGGAGACGCTCTTACCCGAACCAGACTCCCCCACAATTCCTAAAACATCGCCAACATCAAGAGACAGGCTGACATGTTCTACCGCACGCATCACGCCATGGTGCGACGGAAAGTCCACCGATAAATCTTCAATTTCAAGCAGTGCCATGGCTTAGTCCGGTTATCGCTTGAGCTTGGGGTCAAACGCATCGCGCAGTCCATCACCCAATAAATTAAAGGCCAACACCGTCACCAAAATGGCAAGGCCAGGGAATGTAACAACCCACCAAGCGCGCAACACAAACTCGCGCGCATCCGCCAGCATGGTGCCCCATTCGGGCGATGGAGGCTGCGCGCCCAAACCCAAAAACCCAAGAGCGGCCGCATCCAAAATGGCGGTGGAAATTCCCAAAGAGGCTTGCACGATCAATGGCGCCATACAGTTAGGCAATATTTCACTAATCATCAGTCGCCAATGGCTGGCACCTGTCATTCGTGCAGCCGTCACATAGTCGCGGGACGTTTCGGCAATCACTGCCGCCCGGGTGATACGCACGTAATGCGGCAGAACCACTATGGCCACGGCCAACATGGCGTTCATCAAACCGGGGCCCAAAATAGCGACGATCACAATGGCTAGCAAAAGACTGGGCAGGGTCAGAATGATGTCCATCATGCGCATCACCGCAATTTCAAAAATTCCTCGCACATAGCCCGCCAGTAAACCCAGCACCGTCCCCACAATGACTGAGATGACGACCACAGCCAAACCAATCACCAAGGATAAACGCGCCCCAAAAATAAGACGCGAAAGCAAGTCTCGGCCAATCGCATCGGTACCCAACCAATGCGCTGAACTGCCACCCATCTGCCAAGCTGGTGGCGATAGAAAAACGGTGTTGTCAGTGAGGTTAGGTGGGTAAGGTGCGAGCCATGGCGCGAAGACGGCAACTGCAACCACGAAAAGAACTATGCACAAACCAAAAACAGCGCCGCGATTGGCACGGAAATAACGCCAAAACTCCTTGATAGGTTTTTCAACCTTCGCCTGATTTTGAATAACAGCAGTTGAATGCATCGCGCTCATGGAGTGTGCCGAATGCGGGGATTAATAATGCCGTAGGTAATGTCCACCAACAAGTTCACAGACATCACGATCACGCCCAACAAAAGCATCCCTCCTTGCAAAACGGGGTAGTCGCGGCGACTGATCGCTTCAATCAACCACTTGCCCACACCCGGCCATGAGAAGATGGTTTCAGTCAAGATGGCGCCCGTAAAAAGCACGCCAATTTGCAAACCGATCACTGTTACCACAGGAATCATCGCATTGCGCAAGGCGTGCACCGAAACAACCCGCAGTTGTGACAAACCTTTAGCCCGGGCAGTTCGCACATAGTCCTCGCCTAAAACCTCCAACATGGCCGATCGCGTCATCCGCGCAATCACCGCTAAAGGATTGGTACCAAGGACAACCGTAGGCAATATCAAATGGGACAAACTCGATAGAAAAGCGCCTTTCTGGTCTGACATGGCACTGTCAATGAGCAAGAAACCGGTGGTTGGCTCTATGAAATACTGGACAGAAATACGTCCAGAAACAGGCGTCAAATCGAGCTTGACTGAAAACAGCAAAATCAGCAGCAAGCCCCACCAAAAAATCGGCATCGAGTAACCGGCCAAAGAAACTCCCATCACTCCATGGTCAAGAAACGAGTTGCGTTTAACCGCCGCCAAGATTCCTGCTGGGATGCCAATGAGCAAGGCAAACACCATGGCACACAACGCAAGTTCAATAGTTGCAGGAAACAAGGCTAAAAACTCTGTCATTACTTTTTCTTGGGTAATGATGGATTTGCCCAAGTCACCGTGAAGCACTTTGGATATGTAAATACCGTATTGGGTCAGTATGGGCTGATCCAGACCATATTCTTTAAGCAAGGTTGCGTGACGAACTGCGTCAATGCCGCGTTCCCCTGCGAGGGTTTCAATCGGGTCACCAGGCACCAAACGGATCAAGAAAAAAGCCAGCAAGGTCATCCCGAAAAATGTAGGGATAACCAAACTCAGCCGGGTAAAAATAAAACGCAACATCGTTAATTATTGTAGGGAGAGTTAGGC
>CANJNX010000061.1 GCA_947475495.1 Comamonadaceae bacterium
AAGCCCAGTACCAGTACATTTTGCAAAGTGTGAAGGCCGATGAATTGAGCAGTTGGGCCACTAAGCTGCAAGAAAAGCTGCGTGCTGACCCCTTGTTTCGCGATGTAACCAGTGATTCGCAGTTACGCGGTCTGCAAGCACAACTCAAAATTGACCGCGACATGGCCAACACCTTGGGCGTGTCCATTGATTCCATCCGCTCTGCCCTTTTCAGCGCTTTTGGTGAGCGTCAAGTGTCTACCATTTACCTGCCAACCGACAGCTACCAAGTCATCATGGAGGTCGCACCCGAGGCAAAACAGGATGAGCAGGCCTTGAATGGTATTTATGTGCGCTCTTCCTTTGGCACCTTGGTTCCCCTGTCGAGCTTTACCACGGTCGAGAGAACCGTGGGCCCGACATCTATCAACCACGTGGGGCAACTCCAAGCCGTGACCGTTTCCTTCAATCTTGCGCCGGGCACGGCTTTGGGTGATGCAACCGCGAAAATCGATGCTGCTTCTGAGGCGATTCAAATGCCATCAAGCATCATCACCAGTTACGGAGGCGATGCGGCCGTCTTTAAAAACTCGCAAAGCAGCCAAGCGATCTTGGTCATCGCTGCATTGGTCGTGATCTACATCCTGCTGGGGGTTTTGTACGAGAGTTACATCCATCCCATCACTATTTTGGCGGGACTGCCTTCCGCTGCGGTAGGAGCGTTAGCCACATTGATGCTCTTTGGACAAGATCTGACCTTGATTGCCACCATTGGCATTGTTTTGCTCATCGGCATTGTGAAGAAGAACGCCATCATGATGATTGACTTTGCACTCGAAGCACAACGTCACCGTGGAATGACGCCCGCGCAAGCGATTCGTGCGGCTTGCATCCTTCGGTTTCGGCCCATCATGATGACCACACTCGCCGCCTTGGTAGGAGCATTACCCATTGCGATGGGCATTGGTGCAGGTGCGGAGCTGCGCCAGCCCTTGGGACTGGCGGTTGTCGGTGGTTTGGTTTTTTCTCAGGCGATCACGCTATTTATCACGCCCGTTTTGTATTTGGCACTCGACCGCTTAAGTGGCTCTGGGCCCATAGTGAACCCTGAGGTCGATTTTTCCTAGGACAAGCGCTTATTGCCAATGGCGATGCCCGCCGCCATGACCAAAGCGGACTGAAGGGCCAAACGGAAACATCACGTGTGGGGAATACGGCTGGTAATAGAACCTGCGCTGTACTGGAACGGTGATGTAAGTCACTGTGGGTTGTACAACAGTTGTTGTGACCTGGGGAGGAGGCACACTACCAATCGGTGCGATGTGTAGCGCAATCGTGGAGCCTGGATCGGTGGGCGTTTGGACAGAATACTGCTTGCCCGCATATTCGTACACCACATTAAAAGCCACCGTTTGATTTTCGTAAAAATTCTGTACCCCGCAGCGTTGCACATTTTCAATGCGAACGGCTGGATTTCCTTCTAGTCGGTCACCCAATACAGCGCCACCTATGGCGCCAATCGCGGTCGCAGCCGAACGCCCTGCCCCTTGACCAGCTGCATTGCCGAGAACGCCACCAGCGATGGCACCGATCAAGGCACCCGCACCACTATTGGGTTGCTGCAAACCCACTTGCTCAGTGGTGCAGACTTGCCTAGGAACTGCCACCTGTTGCACTACAGGGGTGGATGCAATCACACGTCCGAGCTCTTGCGCCCAAACACCGGTACCGCTTACGGCTGCCAAAAAGAGAAACGCCCATTGCTTCATAGGAAACCTCCAAAGAGTTAGCGCCTTAACGCAAGCAAGTCGGGAATTGTTGACACAGCCCTCGAACTTTACGCAAACGCAAGATCCAAGCACAATGAAAAAGACGCCTGCATCCATGGATAATCCTGCCATGCCCTACCGCTTTACGCCGCACCACCGAGAGACACTTAGAAAAACACCCCCTTTGTTTTTTGCTTTGATCGGTTTGTTTATCTTTCTTGCCTTGATCCCCACGCTTTGGCCGGCATTAGACCTTCAGGCAGCCGCTTTGTTTACCGGCAATCCACCCCAGGTAGCGGCGGCTTCTTGGTGGTGGGTTGAAATCATCAATTTGTATGTGCCACTGGCATTTCGAATCATGGTTTTTACGGCATTGGCACTGTGGTTGGTGGCAACTTTGAAAGTACAGTGGGCGCAATGGCGATTGCCACTGGCTTTTGTTGTCCTTTCGGGCGCTTTGGGACCGGGATTACTCGTGAACGCAGGGTTTAAAGACCACTGGCAGCGCGCTCGGCCTTACCAAGTCGAGACTTTTGGTGGAACCCAACAATTTACCCGCGCTGGCGTGATGACCGACCAATGCAGCAACAACTGCTCATTCGTGAGCGGGCATGTTGCCTGCGGTTTTTTCTTTGCTTCATTGATGCTGCTTCATCGGCGCAGGCAAGTCGCTTGGGCTTTGATTGGAACCAGTGCGGGCCTGCTGATTGGCTTTGCAAGAATGGCCAATGTGGCACATTGGTTGAGCGATGTCTTGTGGGCTGCGCCGATTACCTTGGTTTGCAGTTGGGTGATCTGGAAAATTTTGAGCCGAATTTACCAACCCAAGCCGACCTTATTTATTTAAGACCCTTCCAAGCCAAGGAGCGCACTGGGATAGCGCAATCGCAGGCCCAGTTCTTTTTTCATACGTTGGTTCACGAGCCTGCGCGACTCGTTCATAAAGCTCAGTTGCATTACAGAAACCGCTTTCTTGAGTTCTTCTCGCGTAACGCGTGGGGGTTTTGGCAGGTCATAGAGCGCAGCAGCGGCATCCAAGTATTGGCCCATTTTCATATCCGTATCGTCATTGATGTTGTAGCAACGCTGGGGTTTGCCTCGCCACAAAGCCAAGAAACATGCCCTTGCCAAATCATCGGCATGGATATGGTTGGTGTAAACATCTTCATCATCGTGCAAAACAGGCGAGCCTTTTTGTAAGCGGGCCAGCGGTGTTCCACCTTCACGGTCATTGGCATAAATACCCGGCACCCGAAGCACACTGGCTGTGACTCCAGCAGATCGCCCCAAAAACCGAGCCGTTGCCTCGGCATGGGCTCTTCGCTGAGCTCGGGCGGTTGTAGGTGAAATGGCTACAGTCTCTGTCACCTGCGCCCCTTGGCAGTCGCCGTAGACGCCGCTGGTCGATGCATAAACCACAGCTTGAGGAGACGCACGCAAACGCGTGGCTTGTGTGAAGGCGACCAAGCGGTCATCCCTCTCTCCTTCTGGGGCCGGTGGGGCCAAATACAAAATGCGCTGGGCAAGACCTGCCAAACGCCGCAACTGGGTTGCCTGGTCTAAGTTTCCCAACACTGGAGTGATGCCCACGCAACGCAAGCTGGGAATACGCGGTGCACTGGACGTCAACGCCAGTACACGCACCCGGGGAGCAAGAATTTGAGCCACGCGAAGGCCCACATCACCGCAACCCACAATGAGCACTCGGCTTCTGCGAAACCGAGAAGGCAGCGCACCTAAAGGGGATTGGATTGAAGGCAAAATAAGGGCTTGTAAGAAAACAATGGCCCCTAGGATACCCATAAAAAATGACCAGCAGCGCAACCTCTTTTTCCATCACCATCGAACCGAGCAAGGTGGGCTTTGCTTGCTCTTCCGATGAAACCATTTTGGCAGCTGGTATACGACAAGGTGTTGGACTGGCTTACGGATGCAAAGACGGCGCATGCGGATCTTGCAAATGCAAAATGACGTCGGGCAAGGTTACGCACGCGAACTTTCAACGCAAAGCCTTAAGCGAAGAGGAAGAAGCCAACCAGTTTGTTCTCACGTGCTGCGCCACACCGCAAAGCGACATCGTGTTGGAATCTCGCCAAGTCACGCAGATCGGGGCACTTCCGATCAAAAAAATGCCAACCCGTGTCAGCAGCCTGGTTAAAAAATCGCCCGATGTCGTACTGATGCATTTGCAGCTGCCCGCCAACGACACTTTTGCATTTCGAGCGGGCCAGTACATTGAGTTCATCTTGCGCGACGGCTCTCGACGCAGCTACTCCATGGCCAATGCCCCGCACAATGGTGCCAGTGTTGAATTACACATCCGCCACATGCCCGGAGGCCGTTTCACCGATCTGGTTTTTGGCTCGATGAAGGAAAAAGACATCCTGCGCATGGAAGGCCCCTTTGGCTCCTTCTATCTGCGGGAAGACTCTGACAAGCCCATGGTCTTTTTGGCCTCTGGAACCGGCTTTGCACCCTTGAAAGCATTGTTGGAGCATATGCAGCACAAGGGCATTGATCGTCCTACGACTTTGTACTGGGGCGGTCGTCGGCCTTCGGATTTGTATTTGCAAGACTGGGTCACGGCACAGCTGGCCCTCATGCCGCATTTAACATTCATTCCCGTGGTCTCAGACGCCCTCCCCGAAGATCAGTGGACGGGCCGCACCGGCTTTGTTCACCAAGCGGTATTGGATGATTTTGCCGATCTGTCAGGCTACCAAGTCTATGCCTGCGGTGCGCCGATTGTGGTGGACTCTGCAAGGCAAACATTTTGTGCAAAAGCCCACCTGCCAGAGGACGAATTTTTTGCTGACGCGTTTACGTCGGAGGCGGACAAGAAGCAGGCTTGAGTTCACTCAAGACAACCGCAAAAACAACAATGGCAGCTCCAAGGGCTGCCCGCAGCGTCAAAACCTCAGAAAGCCACAGCCACCCAAACAAGGCGGCAAAGACGGGCTCCATGGCATAAATCACCGCAGCTTTATCCGCTGAGACATGACGCTGTGCCAGCGCTTGCAAAAAAAACATGCCCGCAGAGGCCACGATACCCAGGTAGAGCAAGCCTACAAAAATTTCTCCATCCACACGGGAAGGCAATGTGAGCATACCTTCAACTCCACTGCTCCAAGCCATCCAGAGACAACCCATCAAAGCCATCCAAAACATTTGCGCGGTAGCCAGCTGGGAGGGAACGTGGGCTTTTGCCCGAGCCGATAGCAAAATCACGTAAATGGCGTAGCCTAAAGCGCCCAAAACAGTGGCCGAGTCTGCCAACAGGTGGGCTCCACCATCGTAAGACATCAACGCGATTCCCCCGCACGCGAGCACGGCAGCAATCCCTACCAACCATGAGGGACGCGCTCCGAGTGCAATCCCCAACAGTGGCACCATCAACACATTCAAACTGGTGAGAAACGCACTGCGGTTAGAGGAAATATATTCCAAACCAAAGGCTTGGGCCACATAAGTAATGAGTACCAAGGCGCCCAAAACACAGCCCGCTCGCCACGTGTGAGCCGGAACGCGCAAGGCAAAAGGCGCCATGCACACAGCTGCAATTAAAAACCGAAGCGCGGAGACTTCAATCCCACTCAAGGAAGCGGTTGCCACCTTCAAGACAGGGAAGGTTAAACCCCATACCAAGGTGGAAAATAACAACGCTAGGACGTAGCGATCGAGCCGCACTGGCAGGCTATCGAAACAAAGCCAAACTACTCACCCAAATACGCTGCACGTACCTTGGGGTCATTGAGCATTTGCTTGGCGTCTCCCGTCATAGTGATGATGCCGGACTCCATCACATAGCCACGGTTGGCGATGGACAAGGCGCGGCTTGCATTTTGCTCAACCAATAAAACAGTCACGCCTTGGGCAAACACATCACGCACCACTTCGAAAATTTTGTCTACCATGATGGGTGACAAACCCATGGAGGGCTCATCCATCAGCAAGACCTTGGGGCGGCTCATCAAGGCCCGGCCCATGGCCAGCATTTGTTGCTCACCACCCGACATGGTGCCTGCGAGTTGGTCTCTGCGCTCTTTGAGGCGAGGGAAAATTGCAAACATCTTTTCAATATCGGCCTCAATTCCGTCTTTGTCGTCACGGATGTAGGCACCCATTTGCAGGTTCTCAATGATCGACATGCGTGTGAATACGCCGCGGCCTTCGGGAACCATCGCCA
>CANJNX010000062.1 GCA_947475495.1 Comamonadaceae bacterium
CAGGGTGGACGCGCTGAACTATTGGAGTGGGACAAGCCACCCCATGCTTTCCCCGTGTTGGCGCGCTTTCTGCCTGAAGGGCGCGATGCCCTGAAAGCAACCGCCATTTTTCTCCAAAAGCAGTTGTCATGAGCAAAGCGTTTTTTCGCCGCCCCCCTGCTTTCATTGCCCTGTGGCTTATCACTGTAGGGATGCTCGCCCATGCCGCCAACCCCAAAGCCCCACCCAACATCATTGTCTTGGTGGCCGACGATTGGGGGTTTACTGACCTTGGGGCCTATGGCAGTGAAATCGCGACCCCGCATCTCGATGCACTTGCCAAGCAAGGCGCGAAGTTTTCAAATTTTCATACGGCATCCGTGTGCTCACCGACCCGGGCCATGCTATTGACTGGCGTTGACAACCACCGCAACGGCGTAGGCAATATGCCTGAGACCACCCCGGCAGCGCACGAAGGCAAACCCGGCTACGAAGGCGTACTCAATGACCGCGTCGTTACCCTTGCAAGCTTGCTCAAAGACCGGGGCTACCACACCTACATCACCGGCAAATGGCATTTGGGAAAAACACCGGCAACCTTGCCAGGAAAACGCGGCTTTGAGCGCTCCTTTATCCAAGCCGACAGCGGCTCCGACAATTGGGAAAACCGCACCTACATGATGCTCTACGACAAAGCCTATTGGTTTGAGCAGGACAAAGAGGTTCGCTTACCCAAAGACTTTTACTCCTCAACTTTGTTTGTCGATAAAGCCATCGACTTCATCGACGCTGGCCGTGCTGACGGAAAACCGTTTTTTAGTTACATTGGTTTTCAAGCCAACCACATCCCCCTGCAAGCACCCAAGGCATTCGTAGACAAATACCAAGGCCGCTATGACGCGGGTTGGGGCGTTTTGCGCCAAGAACGGCATGCGCGTGCAGTCGCTTTAGGCCTCGTTCCCAAAGACAGCACCATGGTGACATTGGCGAGCACCTTGGATTGGAACGCCTTGAGTGCCGATGAAAAACGCGAACAGGCCAAACACATGGAGGTCTACGCCGCCATGGCCGAAGCCATGGACCATGAGATTGGCCGCTTGGTGGCGCATCTGAAAGCCCGAGGTCAATTTGACAACACCGTTTTTGTATTTTTATCGGACAACGGTTCTGACCCGGCAGACCCTTTGAAAATTCCCGCATCCCGCGCCTACGTTTCAATGAATTACGACACCCAAGCACCGATGCGCGGTGGCAAGGGCACTTTCTCCGCCAACGGGCCAAGTTGGGCCAGCGCCACGGTTGCGCCTTTGCAAGGTTACAAATATTTCGCAGGCGAAGGCGGACTGCGCGTGCCCCTGGTCATCAGCGGCATCCCAGGTATGACCAAAGGCCATCTGTCTTTGGCATTCACCCACGTCACCGACATTGTTCCGACCTTGCTTGATGCCGTTGGCATCCCAAACCACCAAGGCAGCTACCAAGGCAAAGCGGTCGAACCCCTCATTGGGCGCAGCATGCTACCCATGCTCTTGGGGCAAAGCAAAACCGTTCACTCGGCAGAACAATCCATTGGCTATGAGTTGGCAGGCTCAGCCGCTTTGTTCAAGGGCGATTACAAATTGGTGAAAAATATTGCCCCCTTGGGCGATGGGCAATGGCGTTTGTACCATCTGCTTTCTGATCCAGGCGAGGTTCACGACATGGCGGCATCACAACCCGAACGCTTTCAAGCGATGCTTGCGGATTACGAAGCCTACGCCCAAGCCAACGGTGTGCTGCCCATCCCCCAAGATTTCGATCTGCAAAAAAATGGGTTGCGGTTTGGCATTCAACACTTTTTGATTCCTAAGCTCAAAGCGATTGCGCCTTGGGCGGCACTGGGGCTTTTTCTACTGGTAGGAGCTGTGATAGGACTGCGGCGCAGGCGCAAGCTTGCGCAAAGCACTTAATCCAATGCCAATTTTTTGTTCTTTGGCTTGTTCAACGAAACTGCGTTCATCCGGATTTTTTCTTCATCTCCACATTGTTTGCTAATGTGGCGTCAAGTCTGGCCTCTAGGAAATGGATGTGCTCACGCATCAAGCGTTCCGCCTCTGCGCTCTGGCCTTTGGCCAGCGCTTCAACAATCATGGCATGGTCGTTGTTCGAAACCTGGGCTTCATTGGTCGATTGGTAGAGTGCGGAAACCAAGGTGGTTCGCGCAGACAAATCATGCATCATTGCTGTCAAAAACCGATTGCCTAAATGTTCCGCCAAGCACACATGAAAATCAGCCAGTAAGACGGAGCGGGCCGCAGAGTTCCCACTCTCAATGGCTTTTTTCTCATCTGCCACATGCTTTCGTAAACTCAGAATGACCGACTGCAATGGTTTACCCGCGTCACGCAACATGCCAGGCTCGATCACACGCCTAGCCGCATAGGTTTCTCTTGCCTCTTCAAACGAAGGCTCGACGACATACCAACCCATGCGTGGACGGACCTCCACAAATCCGCGCGTTTGCAATTCGATCAAGGCTTCTCTTACCAGCGTTCGACTCACGCCAAAAAACTCCGCCAGTTTGATTTCTCCCAAGCGATCCCCTGGGGTAATTTCGGCAGAAAGAATCGATTGGACTAGCTTTTCAGCGATTTTGGATTTGGAAAACTTGGCCATAAAAAAGCGGGGTTTACCGAATTGTCCGGTAAACCCCGCTTTGAGGTATTGCGCTGACGCAATAAAGGGTTAATTGGGCGTCTGAGTGACCCGTGGCCGAATCACGTTCATCGCTAGATACGCCAATCCGCCAATCAGCACACCAATAAACCACCCATAAATCCCCCACCAAGAGGGCATCAGGGTCGTGAAATTGGGCAAGATACTGGAAAACGTTGCTCCGATCGCGGTCGCAACCAAGGCATTGATACTCCATCCCCCTTCGTAACGGTAAATCCCGTTTTCTTGGTACAGGGCTTGAACGTCTATCTGCCCTTTCGCAATCAGGTAGTAATCCACCAAAATAATGCCCAACAAGGGGCCCATGGTGGCGCCAATGGCACCTACAAAGTGGGCTGCATTGCCTTCCCAAGGTGCAAACGGATACAGAACCAGCGCGATACCAGCGGCAATGTACCCGCCTTTTTTGAAGTCAATTGACTTCGGGAAAACGTTAGCAAAATCGAAGGCCGGCGATACAAAATTGGCCACCACGTTAATGCCCAAAGTCGCCACCGCAAAGGTCAGCGCAGCCAACGCTGCGAGAAACCAGCTGTCAAACTTTGCAGAGATCTGCTCAGGATGGAGCATGACCTCGCCATAGACTTTGAATGCTGCAATGGTGGTAATTCCAGCGACCAAGGAGAACAGGATCAAATTGACGGGCAAGCCCCAGAGGTTTCCTGTTCGCACCGCTTCTTTGTTTTTGGCATAGCGTGAAAAATCGCAAAAATTCAAATACAGCGCCGCAAAATACGTCACCCACGTGGCCCCAACAGCCATCAGAGCCCAAAAAGAACCCGGCTCACCACTGATGCCTGCATCTTTGGTTTTCTCAATCAGAAGGGCTTGGGGGATCTCATGGTCGAAGGAAAAACCGCCCGCTTTGACGCACAGGCCAACGGCTAAGACCAGCATGGCAATCCAAACCGCAGGGCCAGCCCAATCTTGGAATTTTCGGACTGTTTCCATGCCATTTTGAATAATGAGCAGTTGCAAAGCCCAAACCACCACGTAGCACATCACTTCCAGCCCCGAATGACCGAGCAGCTGCGTGGTTTTATGGAACTCCATGATGGCATCTGAGCGCGTCAGAAGCGCAACAATAGCGCCTGAGGCTGCTGCTGTTTGCGCGCCATACCAAAAGCACGCCACGATGGCCCGCACCAGTGCGGGCAGGTTGGCACCCCACACCCCAAAGGAGGCCCGCGCCAAGACGGGGTAAGGGACACCGGTTTTTTCACCGGCATACCCCATCAGGTTCATGAGCGCAAAAATCACCAGCGAACCCAATCCGATCGCAATCACGAAATTGGTGAAATTACCGCAGAGCAAAAACAAGCTTGCGGCCAGGTAGTAGCCCCACAGGCTGTGAACATCGGATGTCCAGACGTTGAAAATACTAAATGCACCCCAGTTGCGTTCAGTCGTGGGCGCAAGGTCCTCGTTGTAAAGTCCTGGCGAAGGGTTTCTAATTTCCATCGGATTACTCCTTTAATTGTGAAAAGGCAGGGGACACGAAACAAGCGTTTTGCTTGTATACAAGACTTTACGCCCAATGGGTCGATTCAATGCGCGGGTTTACCCTTATCTGTTTGGCGGACTGAATCGGCCGTTTGCCACGACTTATCATCGCGTCTTGCTTGATAACTCCGAGCCCTCTATGTTGCGCATCACCGAACTCAAACTCCCACTCACTGCCTTGCCCCTTGACGCGCGGCGCGCATCTGATGCGCCCAGCGAGACAGACCAAGACCGCGCGCCTGTGGCCCACCCCGTGGCAGCGCTCACTGCGCTGGCATCCCAAGCGCTCGGCATTGCGCCGCAGGCCATTCAGAGTTTGGCCATTTTCAAACGTAGCTTTGACGCGCGCAAGGCCGACATATTGGCGGTTTTTATTGTCGATATCTGTCTTGACGCGGCCCTTGAAGCGCAGTTGCTTGCGCGCTTTGCGAATCATCCGCATATTGGCCCGACGCCCGATATGGCCTACACCTTGGTGGCGCACGCGCCTGCAACGCCTTTGATCCGCCCAGTGGTGGTGGGCTTTGGCCCGTGCGGCATCTTTGCTGCATTGCTCTTAGCGCAAATGGGATTCAAACCGATCGTTTTGGAGCGCGGCCCGGCCGTTCGGCAACGCACCAAAGACACCTGGGATTTATGGCGCAAAAACACCTTGCATCCGGAGAGCAATGTGCAGTTTGGCGAAGGCGGTGCCGGGACATTTTCTGACGGCAAGCTCTGGAGCCAGATCAAAGACCCGCGCTACCTGGGCCGTAAAGTCATGCAGGAGTTGGTTCAAGCCGGAGCCCCAGCCGAAATTTTGGTTGAAGCCCATCCCCACATCGGCACCTTTAAATTGGTGAAAGTGGTTGAAAACCTGCGGGCGCAAATCATTGCCCTCGGTGGTGAGGTGCGGTTTGGTCAGCGCGTCACAGATATCCATCTGGCTGCGGACCCTGGCGGTTTCGCACTGCGGGGTCTCAGCGTACTGGACATCGAAAGCGGACAAACCCAAACGCTAGAGGCCAGCCATGTGGTGATGGCCTTGGGCCACAGTGCGCGCGACACCTTTGCCATGCTGTACCGCCGCGGCGTGGCCATGCAAGCCAAACCCTTCTCTGTGGGCTTTCGCATTGAGCATCCCCAAAGCGTCATCGACCGCGCCCGCTGGGGCCGCCACGCTGGGCACCCGCTCTTAGGCGCTGCCGACTACAAGCTGGTTCATCACGCACACAACGGCCGCGGTGTGTACAGCTTTTGCATGTGCCCCGGCGGCACGGTGGTGGCAGCCACCAGCGAAGCCGAGCGGGTGGTCACCAACGGCATGAGCCAGTATTCGCGCAACGAGCGCAATGCCAACGCCGGGATCGTAGTCGGCATTGACCCCAGTGACTACCCCCACGACGAGGCCAGTTTTATTGCTGCTTTCGGACCCGATGAAGGTGCGCAATACGCCGCTGAATCGAAACAACTTTTAGGGACCGAAACTCCCAGCGCAAGCCTTGCCCATCCACTCTCTGGCATTGCCTTTCAACGCCAACTCGAATCGCGGGCGTACACCTTGGGCGGCTCTACCTACGAAGCCCCCGGCCAGCGTGTGGAAGACTTTTTGCAAGGGCGCCCCTCAGAAGCGTTTGGCAGTGTGCAGCCCTCCTACCGACCCGGTGTGAAACTGGTCGATCTCGCAGCGAGTTTGCCGTCCTACGCCATTGATGCGATCCGCGAAGCCTTACCGGTGTTTGGCCGCAAGA
>CANJNX010000063.1 GCA_947475495.1 Comamonadaceae bacterium
CCTGAGCTGATGCGCGACAGCGCCACGCCCTACCGCCAAGTATTGCGCCACCGCAATGCAGGGGGCGAATGGCGCATTGAAAAGCAACGCGTGCGCTGGGAGGTGCTCGACGCCTTTGCGCAAGCCGCCGTCCAAGCGGGCATTCCGGCCACGCCTGATTTCAATACCGGCGACAACCACGGTGTGGCTTACTTCGATGTCAACCAAAAAAACGGCTGGCGCTGGAATACCGCCAAAGCCTTTTTACGACCCACCTGCTATGCCCGCCCCAACTTTGAATTGTGGACTGGCGCACAAGCCTCCAAGTTGTTGTTAGAAAAAGCACAGGATGGCACAACGCCGCTTCGGTGCACCGGCGTTGAAGTGTGGAATGGCCAAGAGATGGTGCGCGTTCATGCCCGCGGCGAAGTGATCTTGAGCGCGGGCAGCATCGCCTCGCCCCAGTTGCTTCAGCTCTCTGGACTAGGGCCTGCACAACTGCTGCAAAGCACAGGGGTTGACCTGGTCAAAGATATGCCGGGCGTGGGCAACAACTTGCAAGACCACTTGCAAATTCGCACGGTTTTCAAAGTCAAAAATACACCCACCCTTAATACGCTAAGCCAGAGCCTGTGGGGCAAAGCGCGTATTGCTTTGGAATACGCGCTCAAGCGCTCCGGCCCCATGAGCATGGCGCCAAGCCAATTGGGCGCGTTCACACGCAGTGACCCCAGCCAGGCGCACCCGAATTTGGAATACCACATTCAACCCTTGAGTCTGGATGCGTTTGGTTCTCCACTGCATACGTTTAACGCGATCACTGCCAGCGTGTGCAACCTCAACCCCACCAGCCGGGGCACGGTTCACATTAAAACCAACCAGTTTCAAGATGCGCCTGCCATTGCACCAAACTACTTAAGCACGCTAGAAGATCGAAAAGTGGCGGCAGATTCTTTGCGCGTCACCCGCCGCATCTTGGCCCAAGACGCCATGAAACCCTTCGCCCCTGAAGAGTTCAAACCCGGCGTGCAATACCAAAGCGATGAAGAGCTTGCGCAATTGGCCGGTGATATTGCAAGTACTATTTTTCATCCAGTAGGTACAACCCAAATGGGGCGCGCTGACAACCCCATGGCCGTCGTCGATGCGCGTCTTAAAGTGCATGGTGTTGCGGGTTTGAGAGTGGTTGATGCCGGCGTCATGCCATTGATTACCAGCGGCAACACCAACGCTCCCACGCTCATGATTGCAGAAAAAGCCGCCCAATGGATTGCCGAAGACGCGATCAGTTGACGTGATGAATGCGGGCGATGGGGGAAGGGTAAATCCTTAGACTTTTTTCCCCACATGCGCGTTACAGTTCGTTCGGAACTAACGTAGTGGCAACTGCAAAAAAAGAAGAGCTCGCTCGAACCAAGAACGAAAGCCGAGGAGACCTATAACAACCATTGCAATACAATGGAAATGACCTTGATGAAAAAGGTAAAAAAGCACTGGCTAGCCGGTGCTTTTTTTATTCCCCAGACCTGACTTCACGCACGCCGACAGCACGTCAAAACCTCTTTTACAAAACGCCACCTTCCATGGAACTACTCTTTGTAACGCTTGCCTCCATGCTGGCTGGTTTTGTGGACTCCATTGTTGGCGGCGGCGGCCTCCTATTGATGCCCGCACTTTTTGCAGCGTTCCCCAATGCTCCCCCTGCAACTTTGCTTGGTACGAACAAAGGCGCTTCCGTGTGGGGAACCGCCATGGCAACCCTTCAGTACAGCCGCCAAGTCTCTATGCCTTGGCATGCCCTGCTCCCCGCAACGGCTTGCGCTTTAGTTGCCTCCTTTGGCGGCGCCTGGTTGGTGACTTTGGTTTCGCCAGAATATTTACGCAAAGCGTTGCCTTTCGTGCTGGCCTTGGTGCTGGCTTACACCTTGGTGAAAAAAGAATTAGGGCGCGACCATGCGCCGCGTTTTTCTGGACGCCTCGAAATGGCTGTGGTCTGCTTGATTGGTGCCTGCATTGGTTTTTATGATGGTTTTTTTGGGCCTGGAACAGGAAGCTTTTTAGTTTTTTTACTGGTGCGCATTGCTGGCTACGATTTTTTGCACGCATCGGCCAGCGCCAAACTGCTCAATACAGCGAGTAACTTAGCGGCTCTGGTGCTGTTTACGCTCAAAGGCCATGTGTGGTGGCACTTCGTAATTGCCATGGCTGTTGCCAATATCCTGGGCAGTTTGGCAGGCAGCCACTTGGCGATCAAACATGGCGCAGGTTTTGTGCGCATCGTTTTTTTATGGGTGGTCAGCGCCCTCATCCTTAAAACCGGCTGGGATGCGTATCTTCGCTAAGTGAAAGCCTTACTGCGGACTCTCTAATGCGGGCGTGAGTGCAGTTGCGGGAGTGGGATTCAAAGGCCAAGGAACATCCGCAGTCTTGCGCGGTTTGCCAATCGGCGCTGCTGCTTGGCCAATGCGAACAGCGGCCAGATCTGCCTCATTGGGGTACTGTTGCATTAGCCAATAATCAAACACGCGGCGAACAATAGGCGCAGCAGAAGCAGAGCCAAAACCTGCATTCTCTACAATCGCAGCCACTGCAATTTGGGGACTGTCTGCGGGAGCAAACGCAATATAGAGTGCATGGTCGCGCTGGCGCTCTTCGATCCGCGCAGCGTTGTATTTTTCAGTTTTACCCCAACTCACCGCTTGCGCCGTACCCGTCTTACCGCCACTCAGATAACCTGCACCAGCAAAAGCGCGAGCCGACGTCCCATCCTGCGTCACGCCAACCATGGCCGGTAAAATCACGTCCAAGTTTTCGGGTTTGTACTTTAAATCTTCTCCCGGGTTTTGAGGCAAGACATTGCGGGCTTTGGCACCGGCTTCTTGGGTTGCAATCACCAGGTGGGGCGTATGCTTGACCCCCCGGTTGGCCAAAGTCGCCGTGGCTTGTGCCAATTGCAGCATCGTGAAACTGTTATAGCCTTGGCCAATTCCAAGCGAAATCGTTTCTCCGGCGTACCATTTTTTTTGTTCTGGTTTTTTATAGTAGTTGCGTTTCCACTCTTGGCTTGGCAAGACGCCGCGTAGCTCGCCCAAAACATCAATGCCCGTCATTTGCCCAAACCCCAAAGGCTTCATAAAGTCATGCATTTGATCGACGCCCAACTCATTGGCCAGCGAATAAAAGTAGGCGTTGCTCGACTCCACAATCGCGCGGTGCATATCCATAATTCCGCCGCGCTCATTTTCAGGGCTGCCAAACCGGTGGCCGCCAAACATATAAAACCCAGGGTCATTGATTAAAGTCTTGGCAGCGCGGGTACCCGTTTCAAGTGCGGCCATGGCCATAAACGGCTTATAGGTAGAGCCCGGCGGATAGGTCCCGCGCAGCGCGCGGTTGAGCAAAGGATGGTCGGGGGACTCGTTGAGCATTTGCCAGTTGTCTTGGTCAATCCCCTCGACAAACAAATTGGAATCAAAGGTCGGCTTACTCACAAACGCTAGGACTTGGCCCGTCTTAGGATCGAGCGCCACCAAAGCACCCCGCCGGTCACCAAACATGGTCTCAATCAACTGTTGTAATTTGATATCGATGGACAAAATAACCGTGTCGCCAGGGGTCGAGTTGCTGCTCGAGAGGCGGCGCATTGCGCGCCCACCCGCGGAGGTTTCAATATGCTCCACCCCTGTTGTTCCATGGAGTTGGTGTTCAAAGCTTTGCTCTATGCCGAGTTTTCCAATGTACTCCGTACCCCGGTAATTGGCTTGGTCTTCAGACTCTGCAATTTGGGCTTTTTCGCTTTGGTTGATCCGCCCGATGTAGCCAATCACATGGCTGGCCAGATCGCCATACGGGTAGCTTCGAAACAAGCGCGCCTTGATTTCTACGCCAGGGAAACGGAAACGTTGCGCGGCAAATCGGGCAACTTCCGCGTCGCTGAGTCGGTTGCGAATGGGCATGGACTCAAAGCTTTTAGACTCCTCCAGCATTTTCTTAAAGCGTCTGCGGTCGCGAACCGTGATGTCCACAAACTGCGCTAATTCATCGATGGTCTTTTCAAGATTGTCCACCTTCGACGGTGTGATTTCTAAAGTGTAGGCAGAGTAGTTGCTCGCCAAAACTATTCCGTTGCGATCCAGAATCAAGCCTCGATTGGGCACGATGGGAATGATGGCCGTTCGGTTGCTTTCCGCCTGCGCCCGCAAGTCTTCGTGACGCCACATTTGCAAATACACCAAACGCAATATCAGCAAGAAAAAGCAGACCAAAATGAGCACGGTCACGGCAAAGACCCGCACCCGAAAGTCTGCCAGCTCTGCTTGTACGTTGCGTAATTCCATCGTGGCAAGCCGCTACAAGGGGCGGTTTTCGTCGGGGTCGGGTGCGCGGCGCTGCGGCGCGAGCAAAACGACACTCAGTACAGGCCAGAGCATGGCTTCAAACAGCGGCGCAAAAATCACAGCCCAGGAAGGCCAACTCCCCCCCAACACCAAAGTCAAGACGATTTCTACAACATGAACGATGGCAAACAAAGGCAAGACCTGGAGCGCCTGCGAAGACAAAGAAAACCACAGCAAACGCCGGTGAATCATGATGGCCAAAAAGCTCAGAACGGTATAGGCCATCGCATGCTGACCCAACAAACCGCCTTGGTAAACATCCATGAACAGACCAAAAATAAAGGCAGCCGTGACGCCCACGCGCAAGGTCTGGTTCACTGTCCAAAACACCAACACCACAGACAAGATATCGGGAACCCATGCGCTGCGGCCCCACAACAACATATTGAATAACATGTTGGCAAACAGCGCCGCAAACAGCGTCGCCCAAATAAACAAGGGGTTGGCTTGCAACAGCAACTGCTGACCTGGACGCATGATCATCGCCGGCCCCTTGACTTTGACACGACGGGCACTGGCTCATCGGCAGGCCGGGGTTCTATCGTTGGCGTCAACGGCGCAAGAACCAATACATGGCCCGCACCCGATACCAAAGCCAGCGGCATGCAATAAATGCGGGCAAACACGTCCGTGGTGCTGCGCTCCACCTTTTCAACCCGCGCCACGGGAAGGCCTGGCGGGTACACGCCATCCACACCACTGGTGGTCAGCAAGTCACCCACCGCAACATCCGCATTGGCCGCCATAAAGCGCAATTCGATGGCGTCGGCATGGATCGAGTTTTCACCGTAGGCCACACCCCGTGCACCCGTGCGCGCATTGAGCACGGGCGTAGCGTGGTCATGGTCTGTAATCAAAGTGACTTCGCTGGTCAAAGGATACAAGCGGGTGATCTGGCCCAGCACTCCCAAGTCATCAATCACCGGGGCGCCCAAGGCCAGGCCTTGGACCGAGCCTTTGTCCAAAATGATTTTTCGGGAGTAGGGGTCGGCAGCGTCGTAAATCGCTTGGGCTGCAATGCCTGACACGCCCGGGCGGCCTTTGAGGTCCAACAAATCACGCAGG
Organism: Comamonadaceae bacterium; assembly: GCA_947475495.1. GTDB lineage: Bacteria > Pseudomonadota > Gammaproteobacteria > Burkholderiales > Burkholderiaceae_C > Allorhodoferax. The sequence goes on from CANJNX010000063.1 coordinate 5,442, forward strand.
CGGCGATTTTCTAAGGTCAGTTGGTCCACCTGCAGCGCGCGTTGCGACTGCAAGGTGAGTTTGGTGCGTAAGACGTCGCGGTCTCTCTCGGTCTCGCCCAAAGAAACGGCCCACGAGTCAACCTCTTGGACCATTAAAACCGGACGCATCGCCAACCACTGGAAAGGGTAAATCACGGTGGCCAACACCGTGCGCACAGGCTGCATCATTTGAAAGCGCACATCGGCAACCATCAAAAAAAGCGCCAACGCGCTAAAAAAAATAAGTTTTGACAAGGCCGAAGGGCCTTGTCGGAATAAGGGAGGGGGTTCTCTACCTAGCGGAGCCAGGGCCATGGCTGCTTTGTGCGCTTATTCGTTGGTAAAAATGGAATCCAAGTGTTCCATTTGCTCTAAGGCAATGCCGCAACCCCGAACCACGCAGGTCAGGGGATCCTCGGCAATCAGCACTGGCAGGCCGGTTTCTTCCGCCAACA
>CANJNX010000064.1 GCA_947475495.1 Comamonadaceae bacterium
AACCGCATCATTGCCGATGGCGCGGAGATTGTTCGGCGCAACCCGGACATTATTTTCGGTTCGTGGTGTGGCAAAAAATTCCGACCTGAGAATGTTGCTGCGCGTTCTGGGTGGGCAAACGTGGCGGCAGTTCGCATGCAACAGTTGTATGAAATCAAGTCGCCTGACATTTTGCAACCCGGCCCTGCTGCATTAACCGATGGCGTGAAAAAAATGCACGCCGTGATAATGGCATGGATGGATGCAGACCAACGATCTCGGGAAACAGCGTGAGCTTTGCTTTTGATACCCAACGCTGTGAAGTGACTTGTTTATTCAAGCCACTGACATCGTGGTGTTTTGCGGTTTGTATTGGGCTGCTGTGCGCAGTGGCGCAGGCTGGCACCATCACCGATGACCGCGGCAACAAGGTCCATTTAGCCCATCCCCCGCAAAGAATAGTGAGTTTGCTCCCTTCGCTGACAGAAACGGTGTGTGCATTAGGACAATGCCAGCGGCTTGTGGGTGTCGATCGGTATTCCAATTTTCCTGAAAGCGTAAGCCGCCTGCCGCAAGTGGGCGGAGGCTTGGATCCGAATATTGAAGCCATTGTTGCTTTGAAGCCGGACGTGGTACTTGTTGCAAGTTCCTCGCGCTCGGCTGACCGTTTGCGTACCTTGGGCTTGGTCGTGGTTTCTTTGGAGCCCAAAACCCATGCGGATGTCAAACGGGTGATTCAAACTCTTGGCGTTTTGTTAGATGCACCGAATGCAGACAAGGTGTGGAAAGATATTGAAGCGTCTTTGGATGCGGCTGCCAAGTCTCTGTCCCCCAAAGCCCGAGGAATGCGGGTGTATTTCGAAGTCAGCCAGGCGCCCCATGCTGCGGGTGAGGCCTCTTTTATTGGTGAAACCCTCGCCCGACTGGGGGCCAAAAATATTGTTCCCAGTCAACTCGGCCCCTTCCCTCAACTCAATCCAGAATTCATTGTTCGCGCCGACCCCGATGTCATCATGGTGGGAGACCGCAACTATGTTGGCATGGACAAGCGCCCCGGTTGGGCAGCTATGCGGGCCATGAAAGAAAAGCGTGTGTGTATTTTTGCGTCCACCTTGTCCGATGACCTCGTTCGCCCCGGGCCAAGAATGGCCGAAGGCGCGCGCGCCATGGCGAAGTGTCTTGAAAGCAATGCACGGTGATTACTCCTCAGCTGCACCACCGAACTACCAACCGCAAACCTTGGGTTTTGGCGGTGGTTCTTATCGTGATCGCTCTGCTGATGGCATTGGTGGGCTTGGGTGTGGGCAGTGCGGGTTTGGCGTCTGTCATGCAAAACGCCAGTGACCCCGTAGCACACCAAATTATTTGGGACATTCGTCTGCCGCGTACTTTGGGCGCATGGGCAGCTGGTGCCTTGCTTGCCTTAGCCGGCGCCGTAGCGCAAGGTTTGTTTCGCAACCCCTTGGCAGACCCCTTTTTACTCGGCAGCGCCTCGGGTGCATCGTTTGGTGTGTCGCTGGCCTTGGCCTTCTTTGGCATCTCCCCCTTGGCAACGGAGTGGTTGATTCGCCTTGGCTTAACCGGCGCTGCCTTTATTGGTGCAGTTGGTGCAGTGTTCCTCACCTTGCTCTTGGCCCGTGGGGTTCAGCACACTTTGCGTCTTTTGCTCTCAGGCGTGGTGGTGGGCGTGGTCCTTGGCGCCTTAAGCTCTTTAGTCATGTTGATGGCCCCCGAGGTTCTCCAAGCGATGCAGGCGTTTTTACTCGGCAGCACCGGTTTTGTGGGCTGGAGTGCATGTCTATTGATGCTGGTGGTTTGGTTTTTTTCGATGGTCTTGGCGTGGTGGTTTAGTCCCGTGCTTGACGGTTTGGCTTTGGGTGAGGCGACCGCGCAGAGTTTGGGATTGCCTTTGGTGAAAATGCGCTTGGCTTTGGTCGCGGTGCTTGCGCTGGCAACGGGTGCAGCGGTCGCTCAAACCGGCTTAATTGCTTTTGTGGGTTTGGCAGCGCCGCATTTGGTTCGCTCCGTGGTCAAAGTCACCCATGGACGACTGGTGTTGCTGTCAAGTTTGATGGGCGGCGCCTTATTGATGGTTGCGGACCTGCTTGCCAGACTCTTGATTGCACCCCAAGAATTACCTGTGGGGGTGTTGACTGCGGTGTTAGGTGGTGGGTATTTGTTGTGGTTGATGCACCGCAGCGGCAGCCAAGCCATGGGAGGGCGTTCGTCATGAACCTGGCAACCAACACTCAATCGAATCCAATGGCTTTAAGTGCAGAAAACGTCTGTGCAAGTTTGAGCGGAAAGCAAGTGTTGTTTGACGTGAATCTAAGCCTCTCGAAGGGCCAATGGACTTGTATCCTTGGCCCCAACGGAGCTGGAAAGTCCACACTGCTCAAAGCATTGGCAGGTGTATTGCCGCATACCGGGCGTGTATCGCTATTGGGCCAACCTATCGAATCCTTCGCTCCCCGGGTTCGCGCTCAGCAGTTGGCCTGGCTGGGGCAAAACGAGGCCACAGCAGATGATCTCACCGTTTTAGATGTGGTGATGCTCGGGCGCCTTCCGCACCAAGCGTGGCTTGCCCCGCCCAACGAGAAAGATTGGAAAGCTGTTGAACGTGCGTTGCGCTATACCCAAGCCTGGGACTGGCGCAACCGTCCTTTAGGGCAACTTTCGGGTGGTGAGCGTCAGCGGGTTCTTTTGGCCAGGGCCTTGGCAGTTGAGGCTCAGGTTTTGCTTATGGATGAACCGCTTGCCAATTTAGATCCGCCGCACCAAGGCGATTGGTTGTGCGTGGTGGAAGACCTTATTGCGCATGGTACGACGGTCGTTAGCGTGTTGCACGAAATAAGCATTGCGCTGCATGCCGACGCTTTGGTGGTGATGCGTGAGGGTCGTATCACACACCATGGCCTCACCCATGAAGCCGCAAGCCATGAAGCCGTGAAGGCAGCGTTTGATCACCGCATTGCGATACATGCGGTCGGCGACCAATGGGTGGCTTTACCCGACTTGCAATCCCAACCTGGTTTGCCCCCTCATTAACACGCTGTTTGTATGACTACTCACTTTATTCCCGCCATTGATAACTTGCACAACGTGGCGTTTCGCCAAAGTTTGCAACACAAAATGGACACCAAAACCAAGCCCTTGGGTTCGCTAGGACGTTTGGAAGTGTTGGCACTGCAAATCGGTGAAATTTTGGGTTCGCAAGACCCCGTTTTGTCGCAACCGCAAATGGTGGTTTTTGCGGGAGACCATGGCCTGACTGCACGGGGAATCTCTGCTTTTCCAAGCGATGTGAGTTGGCAAATGGTTGAGAATTTTCTGGCCGGTGGCGCAGCGGTCAGTGTGCTGGCCAAGCAAAACGGTATTGCTTTGACGGTGGTGGACTGCGGTGTGAATCACGATTTTCTAGCCGGATTACCCGCTGGAGCAACGCGCCCTGGTTTGTTGGTTCGAAAAGTGCCAGGGGCAGAACAAGGAACTGCAGATTCGTCCGCGCAAACCGCAATGACAAGCGCCCAATGCGAAGCGGCTATGACCAACGGGCAAGGGATTGTGAAGGGCTTGCCAGGCAATGCATTGCTGCTAGGTGAAATGGGCATTGGCAATACCTCGGCGGCTTCTATGCTTTTATCGCGCTTGGCAGGGCTCGATATCGCTCAATGCACTGGCGCAGGTACAGGTTTAGACGCACTGGCAGTTGTGCGCAAAACAGACATCTTGCGTGAGGTTTTGACATTTCACGCACAAGCACAAGCACCGCTGGACGCATTGGCCGCATTCGGTGGTTTTGAAATTGCGACCATGGTGGGTGCGGTTATGCAGGCGGCGTCAGAGCGCCGCGTGATTGTGGTCGATGGTTTTATTGCCACGTCTGCAGTCTTGGTTGCCCATGCTTTGGAGCCCTTGGTGTTGCAGCGCTGTGTGTTTGCGCACCGCTCTGGCGAGCGCGGGCATGAGTTCATGTTGCAACACTTAGGTGTTCAAGCCCTGCTGGATTTAGGCTTGCGCTTAGGTGAAGGCTCAGGCGCAGCGCTGGCGTGGCCCTTGTTGCAGTCAGCCTGCAGCATTTTGCGAGAAATGGCGAGTTTTGAGGCGGCTGGTGTGTCTGAGAAATCGGAGATGGTGTCTGTCAAGCCATGACTGCGCTTCGCCACTTTCTGATTGCACTGCAATTTTTTACCCGGATTCCTGTCACCGGGCGATTGGCGGACTGGGTCGGGTTTAGCCCTGCGATGCTGCGCGCCAGTGCGGCGTACTTTCCTGTCGTAGGCGTGGTTGTTGGCGCCATCGTGACTTTGCTCACCGCGGCGCTTTTGGCTTTGCTCCCAACGCCGTATGCACCTTTGGTCGCTGCAGTTTTGGGAACAGCAGCAAGTGTGTGGATCACGGGCGCTTTTCATGAAGACGGTTTGGCCGATGTGGCCGATGGCTTGGGCGGAAGCTACGACCGCGAGCGTGCCTTGATCATCATGAAGGATTCACGCGTGGGTGCTTTTGGGGCCATCGCCATTGTTTTGGCTTTGCTGGCCAAGGTGGCTTTGTTGGCTTTGATTGGCTCAGTGAGCAGCGTTGGAATGTGTGCGGCCTTGATGGGTGGGCATGTGGTCTCGCGCATGTGGCCCTTGTTTGTGATTCGCTTATTGCCCCATGTAGGTGATGACGCGGGCTCCAAGTCCAAGCCTTTGGCCGATCAAATTTCCATCCCGAGTTTGGCCTTGGCTGCTGTGTTTTGCGATGTGGCCTTGGGCTTAGGCATCTGGTTTTTCCCCGTGGCTTGGGAGGTTTGGGCCATAGCATTACTGGGCTCGGCGATGGCTTTTTGGCGCGCTTGGCGCTTGTTTGCGCGTCGCTTGCAGGGATTCACGGGCGACTGTTTGGGAACGACTCAGCAGGTCAGCGAGTTGGCTTTTTACCTGGGATGGGCTTTGGCCTTGGGCTGGATGGTTCGCTGACATGGCCTTGTGGATCGTGCGTCACGCCAAGCCGCTGATTGAGCCAGGCATTTGTTACGGCGCTCTGGACTTGGAAGCAGATGCAAGTGCAACATTAGCTTCGGCCACAGCTTTGGCGCAAGTTTTGCCAAACGGCCTGAAGGTAGACGTTTCCCCACTTCGACGCTGCCAACAACTCCAAGTGGCCTTACAAAGCCTTCGAACCGATTTGGTTTTCACTTTGGAGCCACGCTTGGTGGAGATGCATTTTGGGGTGTGGGAGGGAATAGCTTGGGATGCCATCGATCCTCAGGCCTTGCGCGCTTGGACCGACGATTTTGGCAGCCACCGATTCGGGGGGGTGGAAAGCACCAACAGCGTTCTGCAGCGTGTGGCTGAGGTCTGGGATCAAGCCTTGCGCAGTTCAGCGCAGGACCAGGTTTGGATCACCCACGCCGGCGTCGCCCGCGCAGCCGATTTGATTTCCAAAGGTATTCGAGAAGTCAGCGATGCCAGCCAATGGCCGAAGCACGCGCCTGCTTATGGGGAGTGGGTTACTTTGGACTTGTAGCCACAAACCGAAGCAACGGAACACTTCCAACACATGGGCTTGCGGGCCTGACACACATAACGGCCATGCAAAATCAGCCAATGGTGGGCGTCGACCAGGTATTTCGCAGGAATACGTTTGAGCAGTTTGCGCTCCACATCCAGCGGTGTTTTACCTGTCGCCAAGCCGGTTCGGTTGCCCAGGCGAAACAAGTGCGTGTCTACGGCCATGGTCGGTTCACCAAAGGCCACATTCAAAACCACATTCGCTGTCTTGCGGCCTACGCCTGGGAGGGCTTCCAGTTCTGGACGGGTACGTGGCACCTTTCCTCCATGCAAATCCACCAGCATCCGGCAAGTTTGATGCAAATGCCGGGCTTTGCTGCGAAAGAGACCGATGGTCTTGATGTGGTTTTCCAGGCCTTGTAAACCCAAGCCCAAC
>CANJNX010000065.1 GCA_947475495.1 Comamonadaceae bacterium
CCAACGCAACAGTTCAAGGTGAAAAGTGCCGTTTAACAATTGATCTGGTCGCGATGTCAGGCGGCTGGACGCCCACGGTGCACCTGAGCTCACACCGCAACGTCAAACCCATTTACCGCAGGGATATCGCGTGTTTTGTCCCTGGCGCTTTTGATCGCGCTCAGTTTGGAGCGGGCTCGATGGTGGGCGAACAAACCTGGGCTGGCGCAATTCAATCCGGTTGGCTTGCCGGTGCGCAAGCGGCTGGCGTTTTGGGACGCCAAGCCGCTGGGTCAGCCCCTGAGATGGACGACGCCACGTCCATGGCTTTTGTTCCTGCCGGCCCCCTGCGCGGCGCGAATTCCAAAGGCAAAGCCTTTATTGATTTTCAAAACGATGTCACCGTCTCCGATATCGAATTGGCGCACCGCGAAGGCTACCAATCGGTAGAGCATCTCAAGCGTTACACCACCTCTGGCATGGGAACCGACCAAGGCAAGACGTCGAACTTGAACGCCTTAACCCTGATGGCCGCCCAACGCGAGATGGATATCTCTGCCGTTGGAACCACCACATTTCGCCCGCCCTACACCCCGGCCTCCTTGGGCGCCTTGGCTGGTCGCAATGTTGGACCGCACTTTCAACCGGAGCGGCGAACATCCATGCACGACTGGCATCTTGCGCATGGCGGCGTCAAGATGGAAGCGGGCTTGTGGTTGCGTCCCCTGTGGTACACCACCCACGGCGCGAGCTTGTCGGAGGCCTACAAAGTGGAGATGGACTTTGTGCGTGAAAAGGTGGGAATCGCTGACACCTCCACCTTGGGGAAAATTGATGTTCAAGGCCCAGATGCTGCAGAGTTTTTAGACCGCGTATATGTCAATGGTTTTTCCAAGCTCGGCGTTGGCAAAGCCCGTTATGGATTCATGCTGCGTGAAGACGGCATCGTGCTAGACGACGGAACAACCAGCCGCATCAGCCCGACCCAGTTCTTTATGACCACCACCACCGCGCAAGCTGCTCGGGTGATGAGCCACCTGGAGTTTTTATTGCAAGTCGTTTGGCCCGAGTTGCGGGTCACCGTGGCTTCGGTCTCCGACCAATGGGCTGCGATGAGTGTGGCAGGTCCCGAAGTGCGCAAGGTCTTAGAAGCGGCATTGCCCAGCGTAGATTTCAGTACCGACATTTTCCCCCATATGGGCGTGCTCGACACGGTTGGAACCGGCGCGTTGGCTGGTGTGCCTTTGCGCATTCTGCGATTGACTTTTTCAGGCGAATTGGCCTACGAAGTTTTCACACCCACCCACCTGGGTTACCGCGTTTGGGAACACCTGCTTGCGAGTGGAAAGCCATGGCAACTGCGGCCCTATGGCCTAGAGGCTTTGGGTTCTTTGCGGATTGAAAAAGGCCACGTGGTGGGCTCGGAAATGGATGGACGCACCACCTTGGATGACCTGGGTATGGGCAAGATGGCCAGCAAACTCAAACCCTTTTGGGGCGGGGCGCTGCGCCAAAGCGACAACTTGCAGCGCACCAACCGGCCAACCCTGGTGGGACTGGAGGCCGTTGGCAAAGACGATGCGCCGTCCAACGGTGCGATTTTGTTCTTTGCCGATGATACGGTCCAAGGCCACGGCCGCGGTCATATCACCTCCACCACCTTTAGCAAATCCATGGGAAAAGCCATTGGCTTAGGCCTGCTAGAGGGTGGCACGGCCCACGTTGGCAAAGAAATTATTGCTGCCTCTCCCACGCAAGGACGCCAGTACCGGCTGCGGGTGGTAGACCCTTGCTTCCTCGATGCAGAAGGAGTGCGTTACCGTGCTTGATTCAACTTTTATTCGCAGCCCCTTTACCGGGCACCATGCCGTTTCGCAGCCGGACAGGCAAGGTCAGGTTCAAGTGCAGCTCAACGCCCACGTCTTACCCAGCGTGACCCTCATCAGCACGTGGGTGCGTGGAGAAGCCAAACTCCTGGCAACCCTCAAACAGGCATTGCAAGTGTCCATTCCACAGAGCACAGGAAAAACAGTGCCCTGTTCACTGGGCTTGTTGATGCGCACCGGGCCGCAAGAACTCATGCTCATTGGCACAAGCGATGAAGACATCCAAACCACCTTGCGCGCGCATGTCGTCGCCGACGTCGGTTCAATCACCGATTTGAGCCACGCCCGTTGCCGCATCCATGTCAGCGGAGCCAAGGCACGAGAGGCTTTGGGAAAACTCTTCGCCCTGGATTTTCGCCCTGGCGCATTGACCGTGAACGACATCGCGCTGACAGGCCACCACCACGTTCCATGCACCGTACACCGCTTGGGGGATCAGTCGTTTGATCTCTATGTGTTCAGCACCTACGCCTTTGGGCAACTGGAGTCGCTCATTGATGCCTCACGCGAGTTTGGAGTGGAATTAAGTCTAAATTAAGACAGCCAACGCATCCCTCTAATTCCCTTTAAGATGGCGGACAGTTTCACGCTACCTAAAGTAAATATGACAATGTCGTTGGTTTCACGCTGTTTTCTAGGTGCGGTCGTCACCATCCTCCTCGTTGCTTGCTCAGAAAAAAAAGAAACTGAAACATCCGCGTCAGTTTCCGCACCTGCGCCCAGCGCGTCAAGTGCTTCTGCACCCGCTCCCAACCCAGCCTCAGGCGCTTCCGCTGCTGCCCCACCAGGCCCTCCCGTGAGCATTACCACGGCCAAAGCAGAAGAGCGCGACATGGCCGTCGTATTGAAAGCCACTGGCACGGTGATGCCCTTAACCAGCGTCGATGTCAAAGCCCAGGCCAGCACCTTGGTCAAAACGGTACATATCAAAGAGGGACAGTTTGTCAAAGCGGGGGACCTGATGTTCACCTTGGATGCCCGAAGCGATGAGGCCAATGTCGCCAAAGCACGTGCCCAATTGGCCAAAGACCAAGCCACCTTGGCCGATGCCCAGCGTCAATTTAAACGATCACAGCAACTTTTTGCGCAAAATTTTATTTCCCAAGGTGCGGTTGACACCACCCAAGCCGTTGTAGAAGCCGCCACAGCGACTGTTGCCGCGGATCAGGCTGCAATTGATGCCGCTCGCGTGGCATTGTCATACGCCCAAGTGCGGGCGCCCCATTCTGGGCGAGCGGGAGCTATCAGCGTGTCCTCAGGGAGCGCCGTCCAAAGCAATGCCAGCACCTTAGTAACCATCACCCAACTCGACCCCATCGCCGTGGGCTTTAGCCTACCGCAACGTAACTTGGTTGATGCAATCGCAGCGCTCAAAGATGGAGGCGCGAGCGTGACTGCCACATTGGCCGATAACGGGGGCAGCTTCAAGGGCAAACTGAAATTCGTGGATAACACCGTGGACGCGGCCTCAGGCGCCGTCAAGGCCAAAGCCGTTTTCGCTAATAAAGAAGAGCGCTTGTGGCCTGGCGCTTTTGTTGAAATCTCACAAACCGTCAGCACCCTCAAAGAAGCCGTGATCGTTCCGCAAGCTGCGATCATTCAAGGCGCGCGCGGAACAATTGTGTATGTGGTCGAAGATGGCAAGGCCGTCATGCGCCCCATCAAACAGCTCATGGGACAAAACGGCGAAGCTGCTGTCACGGGGCTCAAAGCGGGTGAAACCGTTGTCTTGGATGGCAAGCAAAATGTTCGTCCTGGCTCGGTGGTCGTCGAGCGGGCTAAAGATCCCAAGGCCAACGCCCCCGCAGGCGTGGCATCTGGCAGCCGCGCACCATGAATTTCTCCGAATTATTTATCCGCCGTCCAGTGATGACGGTGCTGCTCAACGTCGCCATTGTTGGAGCGGGTGTCATTGGTTTGCAGAAAATTCCTGTGGCTGCACTTCCAAGTTACGACACCCCCATCATCAACGTATCGGCTTCCTTGCCCGGCGCCAATCCGGAAACCATGGCCAGTTCGGTGGCTTTGCCCTTGGAAAAGCAGTTTCAAACGGTACCGGGTCTCAAAACGATTAGCTCCACCAGTACGCTCGGTAGCACTTCCCTGACCTTAGAGTTTGAGGAAGGGCGCAATATTGATGCTGCAGCGGTTGACGTTCAAGCCGCCCTTTTGCGCGCGCAACGCTCCTTGCCGCAAGACATGACTTCGCCTCCTGCGTACCGCAAGGTCAACCCTGCGGATGCACCGGTGCTTTTGATTTCCCTGACCTCTCCCTCACTGACCCCGGCAGACTTGCAAGACTACGCTGAGCATTTAATTTCTCCCACCTTGTCCACGATTGACGGTGTGGCACAAGTCAACATTTACGGCTCTAAACGCTTCGCAGTGCGTGTACGCGTGCAACCGTCCGCACTGGTGGCCCGCAATATTGGCTTAGACGAAGTCAGTGCGGCGCTGCGCGCTGCCAACGTCAACACGCCCGTGGGAACCCTTGAAGGCCCCAAGCAGACCTTGGTGTTGCAAGCCAATCGCCAACTCAAAAATGCCGCCGATTTTTCGAATCTGATCATCAGCAACAAGGGTGGCACACCAGTTCGTCTGCGCGATGTGGCCAAGGTAGAAAACAGCATTGAAACGCTCAAAAGCTGGGCGACCTTTAATGGTGAAAACTCCATCACCTTGGCCATCCAGCGCCAACCTGGCGCCAATACGGTGCGGGTGGTGGACTCCATTCGTGCCGCGCTGCCTGCCTTGCAAAGCCAAATGCCGCAATCGATCAGCCTCACGCCCATTAACGACCGCTCCCTGTCCGTGCGCGAAGCCTTGCACGATGTCACCCTGACCTTGATGGGGACGATTGCCTTGGTGGTATTGGTGATCTTTTTGTTTCTGCGCCGATTTGTCGCCACCGTCATTCCAACGCTTTCCTTGCCTATTTCTTTGATGGGTGCGGTGGCACTTTTGTGGGGGATGTCTTACAGCTTAGACAATATTTCCCTCCTGGGCCTCACGCTTGCGGTCGGTTTGGTGGTTGACGATGCGATTGTGGTTTTAGAAAACATCATTCGCCATGTTGAAGACGGGGAAGACCCGTTTCAGGCGGCCTTGGTGGGTGCGCGCGAAGTCGGATTCACCATTGTTTCCATTTCAACGTCTTTGATTGCGGTTTTCATTCCTATTTTCTTCATGCCAGGCGTCATCGGATTGCTGTTCCATGAGTTTGCTGTGGTCGTGGGTTTAGCGATTGTGGTGTCTGCTTTTGTCTCGCTGACCTTGGTCCCCATGTTGGCCAGCCGGTTCTTGAGCGATGAGGCCCATAAAAAACCACCGGGCTCCTTGGTCCGCTTATTTGAGCGTGCATTTGACAAAACATTGGCCGCATACACGCGCGTTTTAGATTTGGCACTGAGCCATCGCAAGTTCATTTTGCTTCTTGCTGCAAGTACCTTTGTAGCCACCTTTTGGTTAGTCAGCGTTATTCCCAAGGGGTTTTTTCCCGAAGAGGATATTGGCCAAATTCAGGTATCTACCGAGGCCAACGAAGACATTTCATTTGCGGCCATGGTGCAGCTCCAAGAGCGCGCAGCCGCCATTATTCGAGCTGATGCGAACGTCAAAGCGGTGAATTCTTTCAATGGCGGCTTAGGGGGGCAAAATTCAGGGCGCATGTTCATTACGCTGCATCCCAGCAGCGAACGCCAGCCCATCAAACAAGTAATTGAAAATTTACGCAAGAAACTCCGGGGGGTCGCAGGGATCAATGTGTTTATGCGCCCAGTGCAAAACCTGCAACTCGGAGGACGCCAAAGCAAAGCCCAGTACCAGTACATTTTGCAAAGTGTGAAGGCCGATGAATTGAGCAGTTGGGCCACCAAGTTGCAAGAAAAACTCCGTGCCGACCCCTTGTTTCGCGATGTGACCAGCGATTCGCAGTTACGCGGTCTGCAAGCGCAACTCAAAATTGACCGCGACATGGCCAACACGCTGGGCG
>CANJNX010000066.1 GCA_947475495.1 Comamonadaceae bacterium
AGCCTTCACGGGTCAAAGCAGAAATTTCAAAAACAGGCCCCTTGTATTTAAAGCGTTTGACAAAATCTTTCACCAACGCTTCGCGTTCATCTAAAGGAACCATGTCCAATTTGTTGAGGACCAACCAGCGGGGTTTTTTGTACAAACCATCGTCGTATTTTTTTAATTCATTCACAATGGCTTTGGCTTGCGCTACGGTGTCCACGCCATCGTCAAAAGGGGCGACATCGACAATATGCAAAAGCAAACGGGTGCGCTGAAGATGCCTTAAAAACAAATGGCCCAAACCAGCGCCTTCGGAAGCGCCTTCGATCAGTCCCGGCAAATCTGCCACCACAAAACTTTGTTCAGGGCCCACGCGAACCACGCCTAAATTAGGGTGCAAGGTTGTAAACGGATAGTCTGCGATGCGAGGCCGCGCATTGGAAATCGCGGTGATCAGGGTCGATTTACCCGCATTAGGCATCCCCAGTAAGCCCACATCAGCGAGCACTTTGAGCTCCAGCTTGAGATTTTTTTTCTCCCCCGGCCAGCCTGGCGTTTTTTGTCGAGGTGCGCGGTTAATCGCACTTTTAAACCTCAAGTTTCCAAAACCACCATCGCCGCCTTTGGCAATGGTGATTACTTCACCGGGGACCAACAATTCAAATAACACTTCGCCTGTTTCAGCGTCTGTGATGATGGTTCCAACGGGCATCTTCAGGGTGATGTCGGTGCCCGCAGCACCAAACATGTCTGAACCCATACCGTGCTCTCCGCGTTTTGCATCGTGGCGGCGCGAGAAGCGAAAGTCCACCAAGGTATTAAGGTTGGAGTCGGCAACCGCATAAACATGTCCGCCACGCCCCCCGTCTCCCCCATTAGGCCCGCCGAACTCTTTGTATTTCTCATGCCGAAAGGAGACGCAGCCGGCGCCACCATCTCCGGCGGAGATGTCTATGTAGGCTTCGTCTACAAACTTCATGCTTTACTCGAATCTATAAATAAAAAACCCCGCGCTTCTCGGCGCAGGGTTATGGGGTGAGCCTGGCTGCAGTTTATGCCGCAGCCGTCACACTCACCGTTTGCTTGTTCAGTGCGCCTTTGATAGCGAACGAAACGTGTCCGTCAACCAAAGCAAACAAGGTATGGTCTTTACCGATACCGACATTGGTTCCGGGATGAAACTTGGTGCCGCGTTGGCGAACAATGATCGCGCCAGCGCTGATCAACTCACCACCGAAGGTTTTTACACCGAGCATTTTGGGCTTCGAATCGCGCCCGTTTCGCGTAGAGCCGCCGCCTTTTTTCTGTGCCATGACCTATGTCCTTTAAGCCACAATCGCGCCGATTTGCAGTTCAGTGAACTGCTGACGGTGCCCTTGGCGTTTTTGGTAGTGCTTACGACGGCGCATTTTAAAAATACGCACTTTATCGTGCTTACCGTGTGACAACACTGTCACTGTAACTGTTGCACCGGACACCAAGGGTGTGCCCACTTTCAGCTCAGCGCCGTTTCCGACTGCTAAAACCTCATTGAACACTATCTCTTGGCCTACGTCCGCAGCAATCTGTTCTACTTTAATTTTTTCGCCAGCCGCAACCCGATATTGCTTGCCGCCGGTTTTTATGACCGCGTACATGTTGACCTCTTCGACTTGAATCCTGTGAACGGATTTCCACAGAGCCCGCGAGTATAACATTCCAGTCCCCGAAATGGCAATACACCGGTTTTCTGCTGCTGAGCCGGCCTAGGGCTGCCTATAATTGGCGAAAAACAACCCCCATGGCCTTGCAGAACACCCCACCCCGTCCTGATTCAGGGCTCTCCATCGTCGCGCACGACATGCAAGAGGTGGATGCCGTGATTGCACAACGCCTCCATTCTGACGTTCCTTTGGTGGGGAGCGTGTCGCAACACATCATTTCAGCGGGTGGTAAACGCCTGCGGCCAGTTCTGCTCTTGCTCTGTTGCGGGGCCCTAGGCTTCACTGGGAAACAGCGCTTCAACATGGCCGCAGTGGTGGAATTCATTCACACCGCAACCCTTTTACATGATGATGTGGTGGACGAATCCACGCTGCGCAGAGGTTTTGCCACGGCCAACGATACGTTTGGCAATCCTGCAAGCGTTTTGGTAGGTGACTTTTTGTACTCCCGCGCATTTCAGATGATGGTCGAAGGCCAAAATATGCGCATCATGGAAGTACTTGCCGACGCGACCAATACCATTGCCGAGGGCGAAGTCATGCAACTGATGAATATGCATAACGCAGAACTCAGTGAAGCAGGGTATTTGCAGGTAATTCGTTCCAAAACAGCCAAATTGTTTGAAGCAAGTGCCCGGGTAGGCGCAATTTTGTCTGGTGCCTCGCCCGCTTTGGAAGCCGCTTGTGCCGATTACGGACAGGCCTTAGGTACCGCCTTTCAGGTCATTGACGATGTTCTCGATTACGCAGGAGACGCCAAACGCATGGGCAAAAACCTAGGTGATGATTTACGCGAAGGTAAAGCCACCTTGCCCTTGATTGCGGCCATGCAAAGGGGTACGGCCCCAGAATGTGCCATTATTCGCAGCGCTATCGAAAATGGGGATGCCGGCCTTTTAGACACTGTGGTGGCGATTGTTCAGCGCACGGGCGCACTCACGGTCGCCTTCGAAGCTGCGCAACACGAGTCGCTTCGCGCCGTTGCGTCGGCAGAACTGCTGCCGCAATCCCCGTACAAAGCGAGCTTAGTCGCCCTAGCCCACCAATCGATCTCACGCGATCACTGAGCCAGGGTTTAAGTCGACGCCCGCGAATCACCCCAGCGCAAGGGGGAAGATTCATCGCCAACATATATTGTTTCTCCATGCCTATCTACGCAGTAGTGGCGTGAAACAATCATCTCGTCAAAATGCATTCCTGCTGCAATGCGCGTGTACTCAAACAATACACTGCGGGTAATCACGGCGCCTGATCGAATCAGGCTTCCATGTCCGATCCAAGCCGGCCCAATAATCTTGGCTCCGGGCTCGATGCGAACGCTCGAACCAATGTAGACCGGCCCTTCAATGGTGACCCGGTCCCAATCCACGGACGTATTGATTCCCGCCCATACGCCAGGGCGCACTTGTTTTCCCGGCATGGGCATGGCCGCTATTTCGCCTTTGAGCACCCGCTGCAAAACAGACCAGTAATCACTGACACGGCCAATATCGATCCAATGAAAAGGGCGGTTTTGAACAAAAAAAGCTTTCTGATGCGACACCAGTTGTGGGAAAAGCTGGCTACCAATATCGTACGTTTGGCCTTGGGGTACCAGTTCGAGCACTTCGGGCTCAAAGATGTAGATTCCCGTACTTGCCAAGGTTGACTTGGCATCTTGGGGTTGTGGTTTTTCTTGGAACGACGCGATACGGCCGTCTTGGCAGGCCACAACGATGCCGTAGGACTGCACATCGGCCAAGGGGACATCCATCGCGATGACACTGGCAATGGCCGCTTTGGCGTGGTGCTCTGCCAATGCCGCCGTGATATCAAGATCAACCAAGGCATCACCACACAACACGATCGTTGTTTCATCAAAAAAACCGCTTTGGTCTTGGATGCTTCGCATCCCACCGGCAGAGCCTTTGGGCCGGGGCAAGATGTCCCCGTGTTCGCGAACCCCTTCATAGGCATAGCCAATGTCAACGCCCCAGCGGCTCCCGTCACCAAAGTATTCCTCAATTTTGTGATGGTGGTAGGCGACATTGACCATGATTTCTGTCACCCCGTGCCGTGCCAGATGTTCAATCAGGTATTCCATCACTGGCTTACCCAAAATCGGCACCATGGGCTTGGGCAAATCACGCGTTAAGGGCCGCACGCGCGTGCCCTGCCCGGCTGCCAATATCATTCCTTTTGCCATCGCCTTACGCTCCATGAGTTACGCGAAATTACACGGCATTGTCTGCGATTCGCATCCTAACGATAAAAACCAAAAACACTTTACACTTCTGTTTATTACAACTTTTGGCAGTCGCCCTCCTACCATGGCCATTCTTGTGACCGGCGGTGCTGGTTTTATCGGAAGCAATTTCGTCTTGGACTGGCTGGCAGATTCTGACGAGGTTGTGATTAACCTCGATAAGCTCACCTACGCTGGTAATTTGCAAAATCTGGTGTCGCTTGAAGACAACCCACGCCATATTTTTATCCATGGCGATATTGGCGATGCCAAGTTAGTCACCGCCCTTTTGACACAACACCAGCCGCGTGCCGTGGTGAACTTCGCCGCTGAAAGCCATGTGGACCGATCCATCGCTGGCCCTGGTGCATTTATCCAAACCAATATCGTCGCAACGTTCCAATTGCTCGAAGCAGTACGGGCCTACTGGGGTGACTTAGACAGCAAGCGCAAGGGGGATTTTCGTTTTCTGCATGTCTCCACGGACGAGGTGTATGGATCGCTTGAGAAAAATGAACCTGCATTCACCGAGCGCCACCGCTACGAGCCCAACAGCCCCTACTCCGCTTCTAAGGCCGCCAGTGACCATTTGGTGCGCGCCTACCACCACACTTACAGCCTGCCTGTTGTCACAACCAACTGCTCCAACAATTACGGGCCTTTCCATTTCCCAGAAAAACTCATTCCCCTGATGATTGTCAACGCGCAGGCCGGTAAACCGCTGCCTGTGTATGGCGACGGCCAACAAATTCGCGATTGGCTTTATGTGAAAGACCATTGCAGTGCCATTCGACAGGTACTTGCCAAAGGCCAAACAGGCCAGACCTACAACATCGGCGGTTGGAACGAAAAACCCAATATTGAGATTGTGTACACCGTGTGCGCACTGCTCGATGAACTTCGCCCCAGAGCTGATGGCAAACCCTACAAAACGCAAATTGCCTACGTCACGGATCGACCTGGCCACGACAAGCGCTATGCCATCGATGCCAGCAAAATCAAAAATGAACTTGGGTGGGAACCAGCAGAAACTTTCGAGACGGGGATACGCAAAACGGTGCAGTGGTACCTTGACCATGCACAGTGGGTTTCCCAAGTGGAAAGCGGCGCTTACCGCGCGTGGGTCGCGCAACAGTACGGCGCTGCGCCATGAGCATTTTGCTTTTGGGTCGCAATGGGCAAGTGGGCTGGGAGTTACAGCGCAGCCTATCGACTTTGGATAGCGTGATCGCGCTTGCAAGCGATGCCCATCACAACCCGGACGGCTTGTGTGGCGACCTCAGCGACCTCGAAGGATTGGCCCAAACGGTACGCCGCGTTGCACCCAAGGTGATCGTCAACGCTGCTGCTTACACCGCAGTCGACAAAGCGCAAACACAATCCCAATTGGCGCACACCATCAACGCCGAAGCACCCGCTGTATTGGCGCAGGAGGCCAAACAGTTAGGCGCTTGGCTGGTCCATTACTCCACCGACTACGTATTCAATGGAAGTGGATCGAAGCCTTGGCTTGAGGAGGACGCGACCGGCCCATTGAACACCTACGGCCTGACCAAGCTCGCAGGCGAAAAAGCAGTTGCCGCCTGGCCCAAGCATCTCATTTTTCGCACCAGTTGGGTGTACTCCGCGCGCGGGGCTAACTTTGCGAAAACCATGCTTCGTTTGGCTAGGGAAAGGGAACAACTTCAAGTCATTGATGACCAATGGGGCGCTCCGACTTCGGCTGCGTTGTTGGCCGATGTGACCGCCACTGCACTGCGTGCATGCATGGCACAACCCAAGCTCGCGGGTTTGTACCATTGCGTTGCCAGTGGTGAAACGAATTGGAACGCGTATGCGCGTTTTGTGATTGCGTATGCTGCATCTTTAGGCGCTGCACTCAAAGCCAGCCCCAAAAACATTGACGCCATCTCTTCGGCCCACTACCC
>CANJNX010000067.1 GCA_947475495.1 Comamonadaceae bacterium
AAAGCGAAGAAAGTTCATACCGATATCAATAATGAAAAAAGAAATAAAAAAAGGAGATTACCAACCCAAGCCGATATGCAAAGGCAGGTAGACCGCCATGCCCGAGATGATGGTGCCAAGCACGGCTTGGCCTGCGCCTTTGCGCCAGAAAAAATACAACGCGCCAGCCACAAAGCCATACAGTCGCGCATCCATCAGCGTATGAATAAAGACGCCCTGGGTCATCACCACTTCAGGAATCACCACCGCAGAAAGCGCGGCGATGGGTGCGTATTGCAAACCGCGTTGCGCCCAAGCGGGCAAGGTCCACGGCGTATCAGAAATAAAGAAAAATGACCGCGACACCACCGTAATCACAGACATCCAAAATACCGTCCACAAGGTTTGGGGGTCTGCGTAGGCACTGATGTCGATGTTGAAAAAATCCATCATGGCACCTCCACCCTTGGGGCTTGGCTGGGAAGTTTTTCCAAGAGTAAACACAAGGCCACAGCGGCGGCAATTGCCACCAAAATATTGAGCTTTAAGGGCAAGGCAAAGGCGGCCACTGCGGCGGTGCCCGCCACACCCGCAGAAACCCAGCGCAGGCGACTCGTAGCTAGCGAACATAAGATGCCGCTTAAGGCCAAAACCCCCGCAAAACCCAAGCCCCACGCCGTGGGAATAAAGTTCGCCAAAACCACCCCTAAAACGCTGAAGCTCACCCAGCTAAACCAGTTGATACTGCCATTGCCTGCCAAGTAGGCCATTTGTGCGGCGCGGCCTTCGTCATCCTCGGCTGGCTTGGCAAAGCGTTTGACAAACAAAACGTAGGTGAGGTCTGCCGTGAAGTAGCCCGTGACCAAGCGTTGCCAGCGCGGCAAATGCATCACGAAGGGCCGCATGTGGGCACTAAAAACCACAAAGCGCAGGTTCACACAAAACGCCGTCGCCAAAATAATCCACATTGGCGCACCCGCAAGCAACAAGGGAATAGCCGCCAATTGCGAGCTGCCGGCAAAGACCAACAGACTCATGGCCAATGCTTCCAGCGTCGTCATGCCCGACTTGACCATGGCCACGCCTGTCATCAAACCCCAAGCGGCAATGCCCGGGGCGACACTGAGCATGTCGAGAAATCCTTGGCGAAATTCAGGACGGCGCCGGTGGGCAAACAAAAAGAACATCAGCGGGGGTTTCCTTGTGTGAAGTGGCTGCCTAAAGCAACGTTGCAGCCGCGCAAAAAATCAGCGGCTGGCATGCGCTTGCTGCCTGGGCGCTGGAGTTGGGTGAGCCTCAGCATGCCCTCACCACAAGCCACCACAATACCTGCATCGCTGACTGCGAGCACGTGACCCGCAGGCGCAGGCCTTGAGCCGACCACCAAAGCCAGCGCAGTCACTTCTAAGGATGACAGCTCCTGCGCTGCCCACACTTTGAAAGTCTCCCCTTGGAAATCGGCCTGGGCCACGGGAAAAGGATCAAAGGCGCGCACTTGGCGGGCAATCTGCGTTGCGCTGCGCTGCCAATCAATGGCTGCTTCGGATTTTTCAATTTTGTGCGCGTAGGTGATGCCGTCTTGCGGCTGCGCTGTCGCGCGCATTGCCTGCGGTTGTGCCAAGGCTTGCACCATCATTTCTGCGCCCAAGGTCGCTACGCGGTCATGCAAACTGGCGGTGGTGTCGGTCGCGGCGATGGCGATGCTTTTTTGGGCGAGCATGGCTCCGGTGTCGAGCCCCGCGTCCATTTGCATGAGGGTCACGCCACTGTGGCTGTCGCCCGCTTCAATGGCCCGGTGAATCGGTGCAGCACCGCGCCAGCGCGGCAGAACCGAGCCGTGGATATTGAGGCAGCCCCACAGGCCTGGACCCGACATGCTTTGCAGCACCCACTGCGGCAGGATCAAACCGTAAGCTGCCACCACCATGGCTGTTGCGCCGTCCTCAGTAATGGCATGGGTGATGGCTTGTTGGGCGGCTTGGGCTTCTTGCGCGTGTGCGCCGTCTAAGCGCAGACTGTGCGGTTGGGCCAGCGCCATGCCGTGGGCCAGGGCAAATTGCTTGACGGGGGAGGCCTGCATTTTCATGCCCCGTCCGGCGGGCCGATCAGGCTGCGTCAAGACCAAAGCGATGCGGTGGCCTGCCGCGTGCAAGTGCGCAAGCGCCGTACAGGCGAAATCTGGTGTTCCTGCAAAAATCAGGTTCAACGCGCGTCCTCGCGCTGGGCCTTGATCATTTTCGTTTTGATGCGGTTGCGCTTGAGGGGAGAAAGGTACTCCACAAAGACTTTGCCCAGCAAATGGTCCATTTCGTGCTGAATACACACAGCCAACAATTCTTGCGCTTGGATGGTTTGGCTTTGGCCTTTTTGATCCAAGGCCTGCACGTGGATCTCATTAAAACGGACCACGCCGTCGTAAATGCCTGGCACCGACAAACACCCCTCTTCGTTGAGGTGTGTCTCTGGGCTGGTCCAGACCAAGCTTGGATTGATCAGCACCAAGGGGGTATTGCGCTCTTCAGAGGTGTCGATCACGATCACGCGCTGGTGCACATCGACTTGCGTGGCCGCCAGACCAATCCCTTTGGCCTCATACATGGTCTCGAGCATGTCATCGACCAATTGCGCAATGCGGGAGTCCACCGTGGCTACGGGTTTGGCAACCGTGTGCAAACGGGGGTCGGGGTAAACAAGAATGGAAAGTAAGGCCATAGAGGGTGCGTACAAATTTCGGAGAGCGTTGCGTATTTTCGCTTTTTTCATGGGATAAATCTGAGGGGTGTCAAAAAAGCACCGGTTTTTGCGAGGACTTCCGGTAATAATGCGTAAAAAGACAAATTTATAAATTCAGGGATGAATGAATGACAAAGCCACAATTTGGTGCGTTTGCGCCTGATGTTCTGTGCACCTGCGCCTTGGCTTGCGTTTGGGCTACGGTTTTTTTCGCACCAGCGGCGACTGCACAATCGGCAGAAAACTTCACGCTCTCCCATGCGCGCTTGAGCCCAGAAGTCAGAATCGACACGCTGCCCTTGCCTGCACCCGTCGCCCTAGAAGCGCGCCGCATTGCCCCGTTTTTGGTGCGACCCCAGGTTTTGGATTCGCATGCATTGAATGCAGCCGCCCGCATTGTTTCCGCGCCCGATCAGCGCACCCTGCTCAGCCGCGGTGACCGTGTGCATGCCATCAGCGGAGCGGACACTCGCTTGGTGCTGGTCCCCGGGCAAGCGCAACAGTTTGATATTTATCGTCAAGCGACCCCTTTAAAAGATCCAATCAGCGGTGCTGTACTAGGCTTTGAGGCGCAATACCTTGGTAGCGCCAGCTTGGTGCGCGGCGAAGGCGATAAGGCAGCGGCTGCCACGCTGGAAATTCGGAGTGCACAAGAAGAAATTCGCGTGGGCGACCTGGTGATCGCCTCCACTGCTATTGCCCAAACCGAACTCATCCCCCGCGCGTTTGCATCGCAGACCCCTGCCCACGTGGTGTCGGTTTACGCCAGCGCAGTGGCGCATGCAGCTCAAAACCAAGTGGTGGTGATCAACCGCGGGAGCGCCGATGGTGTAGAGGCCGGCCATGTGTTGGCCATTCAAAAACGCACACAAGAGGCCACACTCCCGCCCGAGCGCAACGGGCTGGCACTGGTGCTTTTGCCATTTGCAAAAGTGTCCTATGCCTTGGTGGTTCAGATTGAAGACAGCGTGCGCGTTGGCGACGTTCTGACAGCGCCCTGAACAGCAACGCACGCCTTATTTATCAAACCGATGATGGACCGCGAAGAACTTCACGACTGGCTGCGTTTACAAAGCACGCAGGGTGTTGGCAACACCAGCGCACGCCACCTGTTGACGGCGTTTGGATTGCCTGCGTCCCTTTTTTCACAAACAGAAAGCGCCTTGCGCCAAGTCGTGACCGAGCGGCAGGCGAATGCTTTATGCCGCACCCCTGAGGGCTTGGCCTTGGCGCTGGACACCACATGGGAATGGCTGCAAGCCGACCCAGAGCGCCGGCGCATTGTGACGCTGGGCGACCCAGCCTATCCGCAGGCTTTACTCCAGACCGAAGACCCGCCCCTGCTGCTGTACGCCATGGGCGTGGCTCGCTTTTGGGATTCTGCTGTGTGGAACGCAGCGCCGTGCATCGCCGTTGTCGGAAGCCGCAACCCCACGCCCCAAGGCGCCACCAACGCCCATCAGTTTGCGAAAGCCCTCGCCCAGTCCGGTCTCACAGTGGTGTCTGGATTGGCGCTGGGTGTCGATGGTGCGGCCCATGAAGGCGCATTGGCGGGCGCCTCCTCTGCGCTTGCCACCATTGCCGTGGTGGGTACGGGGCTCGACCGCGTCTACCCCAAAGCCCATTGGGGTTTGGCCCGACGCATCGCAGACCAGGGCGTGTTACTGAGCGAATACCCACTGGGCACACCACCAACGGCTGCCAATTTCCCGCAGCGCAACCGCATTATTTCGGGCTTGTCTTTGGGCACACTGGTGGTTGAAGCCGCTTTACAGTCCGGCTCCTTGATCACCGCCCGCTTGGCGCTCGAGCAGGGCAAAGACGTGTTCGCCATTCCCGGTTCTATCCACAGCACGCAATCGCGCGGATGCCACGCATTGATCAAACAAGGCGCCAAGTTGGTGGAGTGCGCACAAGATGTTTTAGAGGAGTTGCACCTAGCGACAGCCTCTGCGTTTGGTGAATCCGAACAAGAGACAAAAACAGAATCCGGCAGTGAGGGGGTTTTGGATGAAGCCTCCGAATTGCTGCATGCGCTGGGTTTTGATCCGAGCAGCCTTGAGGACTTGCAATTGCGCACAGGTCTTGGTACCGCACAACTGCAAGCGCAACTCATGGCGCTCGAGTTGCAGGGACGCGTTGCGCGCGTACCCGGCGCATTGTTTCAGCGCATTGTTTCAAAGTGATAAGCGCACTTCATTCAAAGAAAGGAAAACGATATGAACCCCTCCCCAGAACTAGCGCCGCCAGTTGAACTACCACCCCCTGCCAAGGTAAAAAAAACCGCCGCCAGGAAAAAAGCCTCTTCTACAAACAAACCCACTGACATTCTCACCACCCAACAAGCCGCGCGCATTCTGGGCCTGTCGACCACCACGGTGCAAAAAATGGTCGCCAGCGGGGAGTTAGAGGCCTGGGTCACCTCAGGCGGGCACCGGCGTATTTTTCGTTCCGCCTTGGATTCCAAAATCCAACTGCGCAACGACACCGACACCGGCCCGCGCGAATTGCGCGTGCTGCTTGCTGAAGACGATGCGATCCAAGTCACCTACTTTGAAGCGCTGCTCAAGCGCTGCCGCCATCCGGTTCTTTTGACGGTTGCCGCCGACGCGTCCCAGGCCCTGATTCAAATCGAGCGTCAGCGCCCTGACGTGGTCGTGACCGATCTGATGATGCAACCCTTTGATGGCTACCACTTGATTCAATCGTTGTTGGCTGAGCCGGCCTACCGGGCTATTGAGTTGGTGGTGGTAACGGCCAAGACACCGCAAGAGGCCGTGGCAGACGGTGTGTTGCCTGATTGGATTACCTTGTACCAAAAACCGGTACAAGCCGAGCGGCTGCTCGGTTATATCGACGCCTTGGCCAGCCGCATGTCCCGCAGCCGGCAAGACAAAAGCACTTAAACCGTTGCGCCCGCGTTGGGGTCGCTCGGGTCTTGCGGGTCGTTGTCTTTTCTGACTGGGGTCTTGATCAAGTCTTCGCGCGCAATGCCCAACCACATCGCAATCGCGGCGGCCACAAACACCGACGAGTAAATGCCAAACAAAATACCAATGGTTAAAGCCAAGGCAAAGTAGTGCAAGGTGGCGCCGCCAAACAGCAGC
>CANJNX010000068.1 GCA_947475495.1 Comamonadaceae bacterium
GTTTGAGCTTGCGCGTTTTCACGGGGTAGCGTTGGGGGTTGCCTTGCGCATAGGCCAGGCACTGCGATTGCACCGGGCACTGCGTACACGCTGGATTTTTTGGCAGGCACAGCGTGGCCCCCACGTCCATCATGCCTTGGGTGTAGCGTGGCATGGCGCTTGTTGATTTTGGCAGCACGGCAGCCGCAGCAGTCCACAAATGGCGCTCTTGCTGGGCCAAGGCCAAATCGCCATCAAAGCCGAGAACGCGGGTCAGGACGCGTTTGACATTGGCATCCAAAATAGCCACCCGCTCGCCGAAACACAAAGAGCTGATTGCAGCCGCTGTAGATGGGCCAATACCAGGGAGTTGTTGTAATTCTTGTGCGGTCTTGGGAAAGTTGCCACCCCAATCTTGAACCACCACCTGCGCACAGCGATGCAGATTGCGCGCACGGCTGTAATAGCCCAAGCCGCTCCACAAACCCATGACTTCATCCAAGCTAGCTGCTGCCAAAGCGGCAACCGTAGGAAGCCGCTGCAAAAACCGATCAAAGTAAGCCATGACGGTTGCCACCTGCGTTTGTTGCAACATGATTTCAGACAACCAAACACGATAAGGGTCTTGGGTGTTTTGCCAAGGCAGATCGTTGCGCCCATGGACTTTTTGCCATGCAACGATCTGGTTCGCAAATTGCAAACGCGCAGGCGACGCTGTCACGGCTTTTGGCATGTGGGGCAATAAAACGTGGCGCGCTGGCCCTGGCGAATCATGCGAATCACCGATGCACACACCCGACATTCCTCACCTTGGCGAGCGTACACCGCGGCCTCTAACTGGAAGTATCCCGATTCGCCGTGGGCGTTTGAAAAATCTTTGAGGGTGCTCCCCCCTTTTTCAACAGCCCTCGCGAGCACAGTGCGAATGGCTTCGCGCAAACGCGCCACCCGCGGCCGACTTAAGCGCAGGGCACGGGTGGTGGGGCGAATGCCTGCCAAAAACAAAGCCTCGGATGCGTAAATATTGCCAACACCGACGACTACTTCTCCCGCCAAAAGCACTTGCTTGATGGGCGCCTTGCGCAGCTTCAAGGCGCTCTGAAAATCGGCGAGTAAAAATTCTTCTC
This sequence comes from Comamonadaceae bacterium, assembly GCA_947475495.1. GTDB lineage: Bacteria > Pseudomonadota > Gammaproteobacteria > Burkholderiales > Burkholderiaceae_C > Allorhodoferax. The sequence goes on from CANJNX010000068.1 coordinate 1,107, forward strand.
CCAAGGGCTCCACGCCCAGACTACCTAATAATTTTTGGGCTGGAGGGCTTTGCTCATGGGGCGCAAATACCACCGCACCAAAGCGCCTCGGATCATTCAAGCGCAACAGGCCTTGGGTGGTTTCTAAATCGAAATGGTCGTGCTTACCCATGGCGCTGGTTTGCTCTCGAAACGTGAGGCTTCCAGACATTCCCAAATGCATCAGCAGCATGCCCTGCTGCAAGTCGATCAACAGGTATTTGCCACGGCGCCTCACCCCAAGAATGCGCTGCCCCAGCAATGCGCCTTGCTGGCAACCCAAAGGCCAGCGCAAAGGCTTACCTAAGCGCACGGAGAGAATCTTCGCCCCGGTAATTCGGTCGGCAAAACTCAGGCGGGTGACTTCAACTTCAGGCAGTTCAGGCATAGATACAGGGGGTTAATGGCTTGGATTATTATGGTCTGATGTCACGCTCTCTTCGATCGACCACCCAAGCGCTCTTTCTTTGCGCTTTTTTCTTGTCTGCGGGGAGCTCCTTGGCAGCGCCTTCTGAGGCAGAGCGATCCGAGCTGAACGCTGAACTTTTTTACCAATTGTTGCTCAGCGACCTGAGCTTGCAAAACGACGATCCCGTCAGTGCCTTTAGCCTCATGCTCGATGCGGCCCGAAAAGCCCACGACCCCCGCTTGTATGAGCGCGCGGTGGAATTGGCCCTGCGCGCGCGTGACGCCAATGGCGCCCTCAATGCGGCCAACGCGTGGCAGCGGGCTTACCCCAAATCACCAGACGCCGATCGCTATTTGCTGCAACTCCTGATTGGGTTGAACCGCGTAGAAGAAACAGGCTTGCCTTTGCAACGCAGTTTGGCAAATATTCCTGCGGCGCAAAGAGCCGTGGCTATCACCCAATTGGCACGTCTTTTTTCCCGCGCCACCAATAAAAAATTGGCAGCCGATATCTTGGAAAAGTATTTACAGCCCGATCTGCGCAATACCCACTTTGCTGCACCAGCCTGGGCAGCAGTGGGCCAATTGCGCTTGCTTGCCGATGACAAGGCCGCAGCCCTGAGCGCCGCACAAAAAGGGGCACAAGCGCAGCCAGAATTTGAAGAGGTCGCGCAGCTGGCATTGAATTTATGGGACTTTCAAACCGCCACTGTTCAATCGCTGCTCAAGCCTTACTTTTCGGGGAAGCCTTCCGCTGAAATGCGCATGGCTTACGTCCGAAAATTGCTCGATACCCAAGCCTATGGCGATGCATTAAGCCAGTTGGAGTTGTTGTGTTCCGAAAAGCCAACGTTCGCAGACGCTTGGCTGTTGCGCGGCTCGATTGAGTTGGAAAAGAAAATGTATGCAGGGGCTGAAAAGTCGCTTTTGGTCTATTTGGCGTTGAATCCAGAGTCCCCTGCAAGCGCAACCGATGCTGAGACTGGGACCATGGCACGGGGCGTCGTCCAAACGTATTTTTTACTCTCTCAAATTGCAGAAATCAAAAAAGATTTCAAAGAAGCCCAAGCCTATTTAGCGCGGATTAAAAGCGCACCTGACGCTGCCAAAATTCAATTGCGCAGGGCGCTGCTCTTAGGCAAGCAAGGCCAGTGGGATGAGGCCCGAACGCTGATACGCAACCTGCCAGAAACACAAGCCGATGACAGCCGCTTCAAGATCAACGCCGAATTGCAACTCTTGCGCGAGCACCATCAAGACCGACAAGCCTACCGATTGATAACCGAAGCCTTGCAACGTTTTCCCGGTGATCCTGATTTCACCTACGAGCTGGCCATGTCCGCTGACAAATTGGGCCGGTCCGGCGAGATGGAAAAAATCCTGCGGGCATTGATTGCCGCCAAACCCGACTACTACGCAGCCTACAACGCCCTAGGTTACGCGTTGGCAGACCGCAATACCCAACTCATTGAGGCAAGAACGCTCATCAACAAAGCCTTGGAATTCGCCCCCAATGATCCGTTTATTTTGGACAGTTTGGCCTGGCTGGAGTTTCGCAGCGGCAATCTACCTTTAGCCTTGTCCATCTTAGAAAAAGCGTTTCAAGCTCGCCCAGATGCAGAAATTGCAGCGCACTTGGGCGAAGTCCATTGGAGCTTGAACCAACGCGAACAAGCCCAACGCATTTGGAAGCAAGGCCTTGAACTCAACCGGGACAATGAAACGCTCAAAAGTACGATCCGTCGTTTACCCGGAAAACTATGAGCGGCAGGGATTCCAAAGCCATGGATTCCAAGGCCATGTTTTGGCGGGCAGGATGGCTCAGCATTCTCCTCTTTCTCACAGCGTGCAGTTCGGCGCCCATTGTTCAGCCCTCTGCCCAAAGAAGTGACAAGCACTGGCAGGGCCGCTTGGCGCTCAAAGTAGAAGGGCCCTCAGCCCAAGCATGGACGGCTTTTTTTGAACTCGACGGTAACCCTGAGCGCGGCAGCTTGGTCTTGAGCAGCCTGTTTGGAACCCGATTAGCGCGCATGCAGTGGAGCCCGAACTCAGCGAGCTTGCAAACCCCCAACGAAACCCTGCAGTTTTCCTCTCTTGAGGCCATGGCGACACACCACACTTCCAGCCCCATACCAGTTGCGGCCCTGTTTTCCTGGCTGCAAGGGCAGCGATTTGACGTCAAAGGGTGGGACGTGTCACTGGACCAGCTCCCACAAGGCCGGCTCAGCGCCCTCCAGCGCGGCCCTGCCAATGCCTTGACGGAACTTAAAGTTATTCTCGAACGCTGAAGTTGCCAATGCAGTCGCTTTACGACCTCCCCGCCCCTGCAAAGCTCAATCTGTTTTTGCACATCACAGGCCAACGCGCCGACGGCTACCACTTGCTGCAGTCGGTGTTTATGCTGTTGGACTGGTGCGATCAGCTCAACTTTGACGTTCGCAACGATGGCGGCATCAGCCGCGAAGACCTGAGTTGGGCACTGCCTGAAGACGACTTGTGCGTTCGGGCAGCGAGGGCACTGCAACACGCCAGCCAATGCCCTTTGGGCGTTCACATTGGCATACGCAAGTCCGTGCCAGCCCAAGCCGGAATGGGCGGCGGGTCGTCTGACGCAGCGACCACTCTTTTGGCCCTGAATCGCCTTTGGAAACTCGATCTCTCCTTAGAAGCGCTGTCCGCAATTGGCCTCACACTGGGGGCCGATGTCCCATTTTTCCTTGGGGGCCATAACGCGTGGGTAGAGGGCGTGGGTGAAAAAATCACTCCGATTGCCTTGGCGCCCGAGCGCTTTGTGGTGCTTAAACCCGACGCAGGGCTCGAGACCCGTTTGATTTTTTCAGACCCGTCTCTCAAACGGGACACGGAACTTGCTATAATTTCAGGCTTCGCTACAAACGCTTTTGGCTTCGGTCGAAACGATTTGCAAGCCGTTGCCCAAAAGTTATGTCCTGGTGTTAACCAAGCCCTTGAGTGGCTTGCCTCCAAGGGCTTAAACGCAAGGATGACGGGCTCTGGAAGCGCAGTTTTTGCGCATCTGACCCACGATATTGATTTGCAAGATGCGCCACCTGCCATGCAAGTCAAATTGTGCCGAAGTCTAGAGATTCACCCTTTGCAGGGATGGGCACGCAGCGATGGTTTATCGGTGGGCAGCTTTTAGCTGTCAACCTGTGTAGGGGAATCGCCAAGTTGGTTAAGGCACTGGATTTTGATTCCAGCATGCGAAGGTTCGAATCCTTCTTCCCCTGCCAAATGTGTTGTCTTGCCATCGTGGCCAGTCAACTGCCCAAGAATCGACCGTCAACCCCATTTCCTCGCTGGAACCCACATGCAGGCACCTATTCCTCCTGACTTCATGGTTTTCACTGGCAATGCCAATCCTGGCATGGCCGCGGACATCGCTAATACCCTCGGAATTTCTCTGGGTTCCGCAACGGTAGGTCGTTTCTCCGACGGGGAAGTGGCAGTTGAAATCAACCAAAACGTCCGAGCCCGAGATGTCTTTGTGGTGCAAAGCACCTGCGCGCCTACCAACGAAAACCTGATGGAGCTGCTCATCATGGTGGACGCCCTGAAACGGGCCTCGGCTGAGCGCATCAGCGCGGTGATTCCTTATTTTGGCTATGCGCGCCAAGACCGCCGCCCTCGCTCGACCCGCGTTCCCATTACCGCCAAAGTGGTCGCCAACATGCTGCAAGCTGCCGGTGTGTCACGGGTCCTGACCATGGATTTACACGCCGACCAGATCCAAGGCTTTTTCGATATTCCAGTTGACAACATTTATGCCTCCCCCGTACTTTTGGGCGATTTGCGCCAAAAGAACTACGAAGACTTGATTGTGGTGTCACCAGACGTTGGCGGCGTGGTGCGCGCGCGCGCGCTGGCCAAGCAACTCAATTGCGACCTCGCCATCATTGACAAACGCCGACCCAAAGCCAATGTGAGTGAAGTGATGCACGTCATTGGCGAAATTGAAGGCCGCAACTGCGTCGTTATGGATGACATGATTGACACGGCGGGCACCCTGGTCAAGGCCGCAGAAGTGCTCAAGGCACGCGGCGCTAAAAAAGTCTATGCCTATTGCACCCACCCCATTTTTTCAGGTCCTGCCATTGAGCGTATTGCCAATGGTGATGCCTTGGATGAGGTGGTTGTCACCAACACGATACCGCTCAGCGATGCGGCGTCACATTGCAAAAAAATTCGCCAACTCACCGTGGCTCCGCTGATTGCAGAAACAATCATGCGCATTGCCAAGGGTGAGTCGGTTATGAGTTTGTTCTCGGA
>CANJNX010000069.1 GCA_947475495.1 Comamonadaceae bacterium
AAACACCTTTTGGCCCACGAGCGAACCAACATTGCCGATGTCAACCGTGCCAAGCGTGAGTTAGAAAGACTCAAGCGCATTGCCAAGGCCGAAGGCGTTTTTGATGACGTGCGCTTTCGCGATGAAATCGCCAAACTCGAAGTCGATGTGATCGCCTTGGAAATGCTTGTCTTGCGCGTATTGGCCGCTGAAAAATCCGGAAAACAGTCGCTTGATATTGCGGGTTTACTCAAAATTCGGGGCAGTGAAATCCAGCAGCGCTACAGCGAATTGATGATGCTCGCCGCAGGGCCGTTTTCACTGCCACTGATTCGCGAGGCGATGGAAGCCGGCTGGCAAGGTGACTCGGTCGGCCACGCCCATTGCGCGCCATTGGCGTCGAGTTATTTCAACATGCGTAAAACAACGATTTATGGTGGCAGCAATGAAGTCCAACGCAATATCGTGTCGCAATTTGTTCTTGGCTAAACGCTAAGCGAAACCAATTAAGGAAACACCATGGATTTTGATTTCTCCGATGACCAAGAACAGTTGCGCGACGCGGTCCGCAAATGGGTAGATAAAGAATATGCCTTCGATCGCCGTCGCGCTACAGAAAACGCGGGCGGTTTTGACCGCGATGCTTACAAGGCCCTGGCTGAACTCGGATTGGCCGGCCTGTATGTCCCCGAGGAACATGGCGGAATGGGTATGGGTCCCGTTGAGGGCATGGTGGTTATGGAAGAACTCGGGCGCGGCATCGTGTTAGAGCCGCTCTCCCAAGCGCTCATCGCAGGCGCATTGATCGCCGGCTATGCAGAGCCCAGTGTTCAAGCCCAATGGCTGCCTGCGATTGCTGATGGAACGGCCTTGGTGGTACTCGCTTACCAAGAACGCGCCGCCCGGTACACACTTGATTCCTGCGATACCAAAGCCACGCAAGCACCAGGTGGATATGTGCTCAACGGATCCAAAAGCATTGTTCCGGTTGGCGATATGGCAGACGCATTTTTGGTTCCTGCCAAGGTCAACAACCAACTTGGCCTGTTTTTGGTAGAGCGCAAATCCAGCGGTGTCACAAGCCGGGGTTACGGCACCCAAGACGGTGCTCGAAGCGCAGAACTCAGTTTTAAAAATGCTCCGGCTACGCTCCTCACCGCTGAAGGACTCAAAGCGCTAGAACACGCAGTGGACATTGGCATTGCCGCAACGTGTGCTGAAGCTGTTGGCGTGATGGATAAAACCATGGCGATGACGGCGGAGTACCTCAATACCCGCAAGCAATTTGGTACAACCATCAGTCAGTTCCAAGCCCTGCGCCACCGTGCTGCCGATATGAAAATGCAACTTGAACTGGCTCGCTCGATGAGTTATTACGCCAGCCTCAAACTCAATGCGCCCGCACCAGAAAGGCGTGCGGCACTCTCGCGCGCAAAGTACCAGCTCGGACAATCGATGCGCTTCATAGGCCAACAAGCAGTGCAGCTGCACGGGGGAATCGGCGTGACCAATGATTACATTGTTAGCCATTACTTTAAAAAGTTAACCCAAATGGAGATGACGTTTGGCGACAGCATGCACCACTTAGGCGAAGTCTCAAGCCGCATGCAAGATACGGCTGGGGTCTTTGCGTAGGCCTAATCTATGTCGCGAATCCGCAAGAAACTTGCAAATTTTGGCAAGCCTTGCGGAGTTCGGCCCCGGTACTGATAGCTCACTTGCACCCCAATCGGCGGGGGATTGGCGCGCATAGCTTCTGTCAATCCCGTGCCCAGTGCAAATGTCTTTCCATCGGGCATTTGAAGTAACAAAGCCCCTAACAGCCCTTTTAGTTTTCCTGTACCAGGGATGTGGGCGATGACAAGCGCCTCTTCATCGGCTTCCAATTTGAGCTTGCGAACTGCTTGGGTGCGTCCAGCGCTCCACGTTGCATCAAAGCGGTGAAGTACCAGCCCTTCTCCACCCCGTGCCACCACCTGCACAAGCTTCGCTTGCAAGCTTGCGTCATCCTCCACCTGGGTTTGGTCAACGGCCTTTAACCAAGGTATGGCGACTTGGCGAACTAACCGCTGGAGATGGTGGTTACGCTCGGAAAAGGTTCCAGGCGCTTTGGGAGCGTCAAAGACCATCAAGCTGATTTTTTTCCATTCCGCATCGCGTGGCTCTGCCTTACGAACAGCGCCAGACAGCGTATCAAAAGTACCTCGTCCCATCCAAAGCTCGCCGTCCAGCGGTTCGTTGGGTAAGGACGCTACAAACCACCGGGGGGCGTTAATGAATAGACCACTTCGAAATCGCAAGTCTTTGCCATCCCAAATGGCACGGACTCCATCCAATTTTTCACTGACTGCATACGCGCTGGGATCTAAATACCTCTCCCAAGGTGTGGCAAGTTCGACATGGGAAGTCTGATTTTTCTCCGCAGAAGCGGCAATGGCTGAATGCGGGGCCATCCACGGTGCATAGGTAGCTCCTAGCATCAAAGTACCCCAAGCCACAGGGCCCCCATAGCCCATTGTTGTGAACTTCATTTGCATCTCCCTGACATTTTCCGTGCAGTCTTTGCCACACTGGGGTTAAAGGCCTCCTTGCTAGGAGGAAAAACCAACGAACCGTTCTCCTGCGTTGGAAGAACTTCTATTTTGAGTATTTAACTCAGAAGCCGTGATGATTTGGGAACATGCGACATCAAAAACTCCATCTGGTCTGCCAGTATCCGACGGTTTCGAAGAATAAAGTCTTCCCACAAACTAGGGACGTACGGCGTGTAAAGCAAAGGCATATGGGCTTGTTCTGGTGTCCGGTGACTTTTTCGGTGGTTGCACGGTCTGCATGCTGTCACGACATTCATCCACGTATCCACCCCTTGCTGCGCAAAAGGAATAATGTGCTCGCGCGTCAGATCAGTTTCATGGAAATGGTTACCGCAGTAAGCACACACGTTGCGGTCGCGGATAAACAGTTTCCCGTTGGTTAATCCGGGGCGCAAATGAAAGGGATTGATGTTGGGTACACCCCGGGTGCCGATGATGCTGTTGACCCGAATCACGGACTGCAAACCTGTTACTGCGTTGTGTCCGCCACGAAAAATAGCCACTTCGCCGCCCGACTCCCAACGGACTTCGCCAGCGGCATAGTGCACCACCGCCTGTTCCAAAGAAATCCAGGATTGGGGAAGCCCTTGGGCCGACAACTTCAGTACTTTCACAAAACGCCTCCAGATTCGGGTAAATCAAAACCACCACCAAGGAATACACAATGTGCCTGCAAGCCACCCTTTGCAATCAGGTTCAAGGGCTGCGTCACAATATACCTTGTTTATATGACACCCCGTCTGCGCTAGTGAAAGAAGCGAATGCAGTCGCCAATAGAAAAAAGAAACTGCTCCATGTTGGTTTTTCGCGGATTCAAGCACCCTGGATTGGCCTCGGCCTGTGCACTCACGATTGGAAATTTTGACGGCGTTCACCGTGGCCACCAAGCGATGTTGGCCTTGCTGCGCAGCGAAGCACAGCAACGGGGCATCCCAAGTTGCGTCTTAACCTTTGAGCCGCACCCGCGCGACTACTTTGCCGCACTCCACCACAGCCCAGACCTTGCCCCTGCCCGTATTGGAACCCTGCGTGACAAGTTGATTGATCTGGCCCACTGTGGGGTAGACCAGGTGGTCGTTCTGCCCTTTAACGCTTCACTTGCGGCTCAACACCCCGACGCATTCATCAAAGACGTTTTAGTCCAAGGCTTGGGGGCAAAGTACGTTCTTGTCGGCGACGACTTTCGCTTTGGCGCCAAACGCGCAGGTGACTATGCCTTGCTGGATGATGCAGGATTGGCTCAAGGTTTTGATGTCGCCCGCATGAACAGTTATGAAGTCCACGGCCTTCGGGTCTCGAGTTCTGCCGTGCGGGATGCGCTGGTTGCAGGAGAGATGGGAGACGCTGCTCGCCTCTTAGGCCGGCCCTTTTGTATCTCAGGCCATGTGGTTCACGGCCGCAAACTCGGACGTACCTTGGGGTTTAGGACCATCAATTTGCGCTTTGCCCACTGGAAACCTGCGGCCAGCGGCATTTTTGTGGTGATGGTGCATGGCTTGTCTGACAAACCGGTGGCCGGCGTTGCCAATTTAGGGGTTCGTCCCTCATTAGATGCCCAGGATGTCAATGGGGGGCGTGTGCTCCTTGAAACCCATTGTCTAGACTGGCCTGCCACTTTGGGTAATGACGGGGGCTACGGTAAAATTGTCCGGGTGGAATTACTGCACAAACTGCACGACGAATTGAAATACGATGGTTTGGATGCCTTGACGCAGGGGATCCACCGCGATTGTGATGATGCGCGTGCTTGGCTGTCCACCCGAATTTGACGGGGCCCAACTGGCGCACCTTGCCCCGCGCCAAGGCCCATGGCCTCACCGGTCTGATCAGTCCTAGGGGCCAATCGGCCTACCCACCTATTCTTCAAACACATTCCTATGACCGAAAAAGTTGACTACCGCAGTACGCTGAACCTTCCAGATACACCCTTCCCCATGCGTGGCGATTTGCCAAAACGCGAGCCCGCGTGGGCCAAGCAATGGAACGAGGAAGGTCTATACAAAAAGCTGCGCATTGCCCGAAAAGGCGCACCACTGTTTGTGTTGCACGACGGCCCACCCTATGCCAACGGCAAACTGCATATTGGCCACGCACTCAATAAAGTGCTCAAAGACATGATCATCAAGTCCAAGCAACTCGCAGGCTTTGACGCGCAATACATCCCCGGTTGGGACTGCCACGGCTTGCCGATCGAAAACGCCATTGAAAAACTGCACGGCCGCAAGCTCAGCCGCGATGACATGCAGGCCAAAAGCCGCGCCTTTGCCACCGAGCAAATCGACCAACAGCGCGAAGACTTCAAACGCTTGGGCGTCTTGGGCGACTGGGAGCGTCCCTACCGCACCATGGACCCCGCCAACGAAGCTGGCCAACTGCGTGCCTTCAAGCGCGTAATCGAACGTGGCTTTGTTTACCGTGGTTTGAAGCCGGTGTATTGGTGTTTTGACTGCGGCTCATCCTTGGCGGAGTTCGAAATCGAATACGCCGACAAAAAGAGCGATACCTTGGATGTGGCCTTCTTGTGCGCCCAGCCCGAAAAACTGGCTGCTGCCTTTGGCTTGCCTAAGCTTGACAAGCCAGCGTTCGCCGTGATTTGGACCACCACCGCGTGGACCATTCCGGCCAACCAAGCGCTCAATATGAAGGCAGACATCAACTACGCCTTGGTCGACACCGAGCGGGGTTTGTTCATGTGCGCTGCTTCGTTGGTCGAAAAATGTTTGGAGCGTTGGAAGCTCGAAGGCAAAGTGCTGGCCACGGCTTTGGGCGACAAACTCGGATTGATTGAGTTCAACCACCCCCTGTCACATGTAGATGCTGGCTACCAACGCACCGCCCCAGTGTTCTTAGCCGATTACGTGGGCGAAGGCGACGGCACAGGCATCGTGCATAGCGCCCCTGCCTATGGCGTGGATGACTTCAACTCCTGCATGGCCAATGGCATGAAGTACACCGATATCTTGAACCCCGTGCAAGGCAACGGCGGGTATGTCGCTGACTTCCCCTTGTTTGGCGGTCAACACATTTGGAAGGCCGTTCCCGTCATCTTGGAGGCGCTGCAAAACGCAGGCCGCTTGATGGCCACACAAACCATCACGCACAGCTACCCCCACTGCTGGCGTCACAAAACGCCTGTCATCTACCGCGCAGCGGCGCAGTGGTTCATCCGCATGGATGCGTTTGACAGCACCACCGAAAAAACCACGGG
>CANJNX010000070.1 GCA_947475495.1 Comamonadaceae bacterium
ATTCAAAGCTCTATCAGTTATTCAGGTGGTAAAAAACTGATGGACATCCGCAAGGTGAATTACGTAACGCTCGGTGGCGATAACGCTGGCGAACATTTATTGATGTAGGAACACTCCGATGCGTGTCGCTGTTTTGGGTTTAGGCCTGATGGGTTTACCGATGGCGCGTCGCTTGTGCGAAGCGGGCTTAGACGTTCACGTCTGGAACCGAACAACGACCAAAGCAGAGCCTTTGTTGGCCTTGGGTGCAAGGGTACATCCCAGCGCAGCATTGGCCGTTGCACACGCTGACCTGACCATCACCATGCTTGAGCATGGCGGCATTGTGGAATCGGTTATTTTTGACCATGGCGTTGCGCAGGCCCTGCGCAAAGACAGCCTTTTAGTCGACATGTCATCAATAGAGCCAGCCCAAGCCAAAGACCATTCCAAGCGATTGGAGTCCTTGAACATTCACTATCTTGATGCGCCCGTCTCAGGTGGCACGATAGGCGCAGAACAAGGAACTTTGGCCATCATGGCAGGTGGCAATGTGCGCGATTTTGAAATCGCTCAACCTGTTTTGAAACATCTTGGCCGCTCCACCTTGGTCGGACCCACAGGCTGCGGTCAGTTGGCAAAGTTAGCCAACCAAATGATTGTGGGCATCACCATAAGCGCAGTCGCAGAGGCCCTGCTGTTGTGTGAAAAGGGGGGTGCAGATATGGCCCAAGTCAAAGCAGCGATCACGGGAGGCTTTGCAGACAGCCGCATATTGCAAGTCCACGGCGAGCGAATGATTGCGCGAGATTTTGCTCCCCGCGGTCGCATGTCCGTACAGCTCAAAGACCTGCGAAACGCACTCAGCACAGCCCATGCCCTCGGCTTTGAGGCGCCTGTGACGCATTTACTCGAAGACCTTTATGCCCAAGGCATAAAAAACGGCATGGCCGATTTGGACCATGCCGCTTTATTTCTGGAACTGGCCCGCCGTAACGGCATGGCCTGATCGACAGATTTAGTCTGCGTTGCGCGCAGGGCGCTTTTTAGCATCCCGCGGAACAAATACTTTTCCGCCATTTCCCGGTTTGGCAAAACCAGGTGGTTTACCAAAGGCCGGCTTGCGTGCAGAGAAATCACCGCGGGGCGCTCCAAAATCACCACGCGGAGCCTGCGCTCGCGGGGCAAAATCTCCACGCGGAGCGAAATCTGCACGGGGTGCAAAGTCTCCACGCGGCGCGAAGTCACCGCGGGGTGCGGGCTTAGGGCCTGAGTTAAAGCGGTCGTTAAAGCCGCCTTTTCGCTCATAGCTAAAGCCTTCGCTGCGTCCTGCAAATCCACCGCGCTCACCGCCACGGTCGTTGCCTCGGTTTCCGCCACCAAATCCACCTTCGCGGGGACCGCCAAAATTGCGCCCTTGCGGACGGCTATCGCGTCCACCAGCGTTGCGCCCTCCAAAGCCCGCGCCAGGGCGTGACTCCGGCATGCGTTGCTGCGGCTCCAGCCCAGGAATTACTTCAGCTTTGATTGGTTGGCGGGTATACGCTTCAATATCAAAAATCTTACGGCGGTCGCGCATTTCAGCAAACGTAATCGCCAAGCCATCGCGTCCGGCGCGGCCGGTGCGGCCAATGCGGTGGGTGTAGTCTTCGGCTTTCATTGGCAAACCAAAGTTAAATACGTGGGTGATCGTGGGAACGTCAATGCCACGCGCTGCTACATCGGTGGCAACCAAAATTTGAACTTGTCCTTGGCGCAAGGCCATCAAACGCCGGTTACGCAAACCTTGGCTTAAAGCACCATGCAGCGCAACGGCGTCAAAACCATCTTGTTGCAAATCATTGGCCAAGCCGTCACATTCAATCTGGGTGCTGGCAAAGACAATTGCTTGGTTGATACCGGTATCGCGCAGCCAGTGGTCCAGCAATTTGCGTTTGTGCTGGGCGTTGTCGGCCCAAAACAAGACTTGCTTGATATTGACGTGTTTTTCTTGCGGGTTGTCAATCGTGACACGTTGAGGCTCGCGCATGACGCGGGCAGCCAATTGCTGAATGCGCGGAGCAAACGTTGCGCTAAACATCATGGTTTGTTTGCGGCCAATGGTCAGCTGGTTAATTTCCGCCAAATCATCAGAGAAGCCTAAATCGAGCATACGGTCGGCTTCGTCCACCACCAAAAACTGCACTTGGTCGAGTTTGATTTGCATCGAGCGTTGAAGATCAAGCAGGCGCCCTGGCGTTGCAACAACCAAGTTGGCATTTTGAAGCTTGGCAATTTGCAGCTGGTAAGGCATACCACCCACAATATTGGCAACCCGAAGGCCGCGGCAGTGCTGCACCAAATCAATCGCATCATGGGCCACCTGTTGGGCCAACTCGCGGGTTGGGCACACAATCAATGCACCAGGCGTTGGGGCTTTGAAGTTACGGGGGTTGGTGGGGTCTTTGCGTTTGGAGCGCTTGGGCGGGGCTTCCCCCTTTGCAGCAGCATCTGCAACTGATTTTTCGTATTCCGCACGCTCATCTTCTTCCGCTTGGGCCAACTGCGCCAACAAGGTATGAAGCACGGGCAGCAAAAAGGCCGCTGTTTTTCCACTTCCGGTTTGGCTAGAAACCATCAAGTCGATGTAGCTTGCCGCTTTGTCGCCTGACGCTTTTGCGGGCAAGGCCAAAGGGATCGCCTTCAATTGCACGGTCGTAGGCTGGGTGTAGCCCAAATCTTTGACAGCACGGACCAATTCTGGGGCGAGGCCCATTTCAACAAAGCCGTTGGGAGCTTCAGGCTCTTGGGAACCAGCTGCCAAATCGGTCGTTTCAGGCAAAGAAAGGGATTCAACAGGCGCAAATTCGCCTGTTACTTCAAAAGTATCAGTCATAGTATTACTCACACGCGAACACCACCCGAAGAGTGGGTGTTCCGTCAATGGTTAAAAAACATCAACCATCAAACGAAACCTGCTCTGACTCTGAAAAGAGTTCAATCAGCGCTGGGGACCTATGTCGTGAGGCCCGGTGAATGAAGGGAGATGTACAAAATTCGCTGTCGGTAGAAAAAATCACTTGCATGATCAGCGAAGTCTTCGATTATGGCACGGATTCGGGTTTCTACCTAATTCCTTGGAACAAGCCCTCGAAATTACAGCTTCAAAAAGTGCGTTCGGTAGTGCTCTAACTCATCAATGGACTCATGCACATCGGCCAACGCAGTGTGGCGTTGTTGTTTTTTAAATGATGCATAGACCTCAGGGCGCCAACGGCGAGAAAGCTCTTTGAGCGTACTCACATCGAGATTGCGGTAATGGAAAAATGCCTCTAATTTCGGCATGTACTCGACCAAAAAGCGGCGGTCTTGGCCAATCGTATTGCCAGCCATGGGGGAACTCCCTGCTGGGACGTATTGGATGAGGAAATCAAGAATTGCGGCCTGTGCTTGGTCTTCCGTGGTCGTTGACGCACGAACCTTGTCGATGAGACCACTCTTACCGTGCGTTCCTTTATTCCACGCATCCATGGTGTCGAGTTGCGCGTCGGACTGGTGAATCACAAACACAGGGCCCTCTGTTCGGCATTCCAGCTGCGGCCCAGTAACCACCACTGCAATTTCAATAATCCGATCAATCGAAGGATTGAGGCCCGTCATTTCGCAATCAAGCCAGACCAAGTTTTTTTCGGATTTAGTGAGAGAAGGTGTTATTTCAGACATGGGCAGTATTGTCGCTGATCGCCTAAACTATGGGATCATGAACGACTCACATTTCAATCCCTCAGGCGGCTTCACACTTTTATTTGCGCTCGCTCTGCTTGCCAATCTCCTATTGAAATTTTGGCTGGCAAGCCGCCAAATTCGGCATGTGGCAAACCACCGTGGTGCCGTTCCCCAGGCGTTTTCTCAAAGCATTTCTTTAGACGCTCACCAAAAAGCCGCTGACTACACCATTGCAAAAACCCAACTGGGATTTTTTGAACTGGCCTGGGGTGCAGCCACTGTGCTTGGATGGACCTTGCTGGGTGGCTTGTCTGCACTCAACCAAGGTTTACACCTGTGGATAGCGCCTGGTCTGCTGCAACAAGTCAGCCTCTTGGTGGCCTTTACGCTCATCAATGGACTCATCGATTTACCTTTTAGCCTTTACGGAACCTTTGTTCTTGAAGAGCGTTTCGGTTTTAATAAAACCACCCGCATGCAATGGGTCAAAGATCTATTCCAGTCAACGGCTTTAGGCATGGTGATTGGCGCTCCTTTGGCGGCCTTGGTGGTCTGGATGATGGGCGCGAGCGGCCCGGCGTGGTGGATATGGACGTGGGGGATTTGGGTGGCATTCAACGCTTTGGCGATGTGGGTGTATCCCACGTGGATTGCGCCTCTATTTAATACATTTGAACCCCTGAAAGATGAACAATTGAAGTCCCGGGTTTCCGAATTAATGCAACGCTGTGGCTTCCAAGCCCAAGGGTTTTATGTGATGGACGGCAGCAAACGCAGCGCCCATGCCAATGCCTATTTCACAGGCTTTGGCTCCGCCAAACGCGTTGTTTTTTACGACACCTTGTTGGCCAGACTGGCCCCTGCCGAAATAGATGCCGTTTTAGCCCATGAAATCGGACACTTCAAACACCGCCATATTTTGAAACGACTGGCTTCTGCATTTGTGATGAGTCTGTTGGGTTTTGCCGTTTTAGGATGGTTCAGTACCCAAGCATGGTTTTACACCGGCTTGGGAGTGGCCCCCAATATGCTCATTGCCAACGATGCATTGGCTTTGGTGTTGTTTCTTATTGCTTTACCGCTATTCACAGGGTTTTTAGGCCCCTTGTTTGCACAAATTTCACGTCAACACGAATTTGAAGCAGACCATTACGCGGTAGACAAAACCAACGCAAGTGATTTAGCGTCAGCGTTGCTCAAGCTTTACCAAGACAATGCATCCACGCTGACACCGGACCCGCTGTATGTGAAGTTTTACTACTCTCACCCGCCAGCGAGCGAGCGCCTAGCTCGGATGCAAATGGCCGCTGCGACCTGACGTGATGACGCGCCAAGCCTTGGGTCCTGCACAAATCATTGGAAAGCTGGCCCAGCTTGAAGGCTGGAAGCTGTTTGGCGACGGACCGACAGTAGCGATAGAAAAAACGTTTCGGTTTAAAAACTATTTGGCAACAGTAGCTTTTGCCAATGCCGTGGCCTTTTTGGCGGAGCAACATGACCACCATCCGGACATGTTGCTAGGGTTCAAAAGTTGCAGTGTTCGCTGGAGAACCCACGATGTGCACGGGGTGTCGGTCACTGATTTTGCATGTGCTGCACTGACCGATGCTTTGCTACAAGCCAATGGACAAGAGGGCCATGCACTTGGCTGAAAACAGCACGCTGGAAGCAGGGTTGGTCATTGCCGGGCACGGTCGGCATGTGTGGGTTGAAACTCCAGACGGTCGACGTTTAATCTGCCACCCAAGAGGTAAAAAAAGCCAAACCGTTGTGGGTGACCAGGTACTTTGGCAGGCCACCCAAGACGAGGGAACGATTGAAAAAGTGTTACCTCGGCGTAATTTGTTTTACCGACAAGACGAAATTCGTACCAAACTCTTTGCAGCCAATATTGACCAAGTTTTGATTTTGATTGCGGCCGAGCCAGAGTTTTCCGAGAGCCAACTCACACGGGCATTGATTGCAGCGCAAGCCGAAAAAATTCAAGCAGTGATCGTTTTGAATAAACAAGATCTTTCGCAATTATTCGAGCGAGCCTGGGAGCGCCTCCGACCGTACCGGGCGATGGGCTATACCGTG
>CANJNX010000071.1 GCA_947475495.1 Comamonadaceae bacterium
AGCGCTGGGCTTGACACACGTCACCCCAGGAATGGCTGTGATGAGCGCATAAGCCAAATCGCGCTGGCGGCGCAAACGCCCTCCTTCGCACACCAAATCGTCAATGCTTTGGTAGCCTCCTAGCGCGGTTTGAATCGCATATTGTCCAGGGACATTGGCGCACAAACGCATATTGGAAAGCATGTTCAGGCCTTCAATATAGTCCTTGGCTGGGCGTTTATCACCAGAGACCACCATCCACCCGGCCCGGTAGCCGCACGAACGGTAGCTCTTGGACAAGGAGTTAAAGGTCAAGGTCAAGACGTCGCTACTGAGTGCACCTAAGGCCGTATGTTTGACCCCGTCATACAGCACCTTGTCATACACCTCATCGGCAAAAACCACCAATCCGTTTGCGCGGGCAATGGCCACTATTTCCAATAACAAGGCCTCTGAGTACAGCGCCCCGGTAGGGTTGTTGGGATTGATCACCACAATGCCTTTGGTGCGCGGGGTGATTTTTGCGCGGATATCGTCCAGATTAGGCATCCAGCCATTGGCCTCGTCACACCGGTAGTGCACCGGGGTTCCGCCAGAGAGGCTGGCTGCAGCCGTCCACAGCGGGTAGTCCGGCGCTGGCAGCAACAGTTCGTCGCCATTGTCAAGCAAGGCGTTTGTAGCCATCACAATCAATTCACTGGCGCCGTTGCCCAAGTAAATGTCGTCCAATGTGACGCCTTTGATGCCTTGCTTTTGGGTTTCGTGCATCACCGCTTTGCGCGCAGAAAAAATGCCTTTGCTGTCAGAGTAACCCGAAGAATTGGGCAAGTTACGAATCATGTCTTGCTGAATTTCTTCTGGTGCATCAAAACCAAATACCGCCAAATTGCCGATATTGAGTTTGATGATCTTTTGGCCCTCCTCTTCCATCTGACGCGCACGGTCCATGATGGGGCCACGAATGTCGTAACAGACGTTGGCTAGCTTGGCAGATTTCTGAATGGTTCTCAAATTCCCTCCGAGAATGTAGGCGTTCGGGCGAAAACTATAATTTGACCACAGTTCTCTGCTTCAATAGTGCAGTGCAACATTCAAATTCGTCACCCTTGCCCAAGCTATTTCCGATGAAACTACAACCTGACAGCACCCAAGGCCCCACGATCACCGGATATGGAAGCGACTGGGTCGCTATCAATGGCGAAACCAAACATACCAGCACGGTGGTTTGCAGCACTGGACAAACCTTTGCATGGGACTGCGACGGGTTCGACAAGCTCGGGGCCGCCGATTTTGAAAAACTGCTCGATTTAGATGCCGAGTTGGTCATTTTTGGAAGTGGTTCGACCCTTCGCTTTCCCCACCCCCAATGGCTCCAAAGCCTGTATGACAAACGAATCGGCGTTGAAACCATGGATACCCATGCCGCGTGCCGAACTTACAACTTCTTAGCAGGTGAAGGCAGAAAGGTCGTTGCCGCCCTCCTCATTGCGCCCACATAGGCCGATGGGGCCTGCCAAGGGCCGGGTACTTTTAAGAGTAAAATCCAAGGTTGTCGTTGAGGGATAGGTGAGCAGTCAGTGCCCCTGTCCCCCCACTTTGCCTGACACATCCTGCACGAGAAATACTTACCCCCTATGGCGATCGTTGTCAACAAACCACTCCCCGAATTCGAAGCCAACGCCACCGGTGGCATTCGTGTGACCAACCATTCCCACGTGGGTCAAACCATGGTGTTGTACTTTTACCCTAAAGACAACACTCCAGGCTGCACGACGGAAGCTATGCAGTTTCGTGACCGTTACAAAGATTTTGTAAAAGCTGGCGCCCATGTCTTTGGGGTCTCCCGAGACAACATGAAGTCCCATGACGAATTCAAGGCCAAGCTAGAGCTCCCTTTTGAACTCATCGCAGATACCGAAGAAAAAATGTGCCACATGTTTGGCGTTGTCAAAAATAAAATCATGTACGGTAAAAAGGTCAAAGGCATTGAGCGCAGTACCTTTTTGATTGGCTCGGACGGCGTTCTGAAAGAAGAATGGCGGGGGCTGAAAGTTTTAGGGCATGTTGATGATGTGCTTAAGGCTGTGAAGGCGCTCAAAAAAGCCACTTAATTGCGTCATACGGCTCATGCATAATAGTTGCATGCATTTTCAGTTTTCGAATAAACAGCTTTTAAAAGCCGCCTTGGCCCAAGGCGGCTTTTCCATTTTTACAGCCTCGGTTTTCTGACTTCCTCTCTCACTTTTTAAACCATGCCACTTCCTCCTGCCCCGACAAAACGCGCCGATCGACTTCTTGGTAAATCCTCACACTCCATGGAGCCATCCTCTTTAGGGCCGGTCAAGAGCAAAACAGCAAGTGCAGCGGCCGCAAGTTCGAAGCAGTCCAGCCCAAAAAAGGCGGTGGCATCTGCTCCTAAAGCTTCTGTGGCGTCAAACAAGCAAGTTTCTTTTGCAAACACCAACGCAGAACCGCTGAAATCACAAAGAGTTCTTCCAAGTCTGACTCCAAGCCCTGTTCGCACTAAAAAGTCTGGCCCACAGGGACCCAGCAAACTTTTTGTTCTAGACACCAACGTTCTGCTGCACGACCCGATGTGCTTGTTCCGATTTGAAGAACACGACATTTTCCTACCCATGATCGTGCTTGAAGAGCTCGACGGCCACAAAAAGGGGATGACGGAAGTGGCTCGCAACGCGCGCCAAACCAGTCGAACCTTGGATGCGCTTGCAGGAACACCGGGTGCCGACATCACGGCCGGCTTTATGCTCAACAGCACAGGGCAGCGGGAAGCCAAAGGCAAGCTCTTATTCCAAACCCAGCCTTTGGATTACACCCTTCCAAGCAGCCTACCCCAAGGCAAGGCGGACAATCAGATCCTCGGCGTTGTCGAGGCCTTGCGCCAGAAATTCACGCCCCGTGAGGTGGTTTTGGTTTCCAAAGATATCAATATGCGCGTCAAAGCCCGGGCCTTGGGCTTGGCAACCGATGACTACCAAAATGACAAGGCACTTGAAGACGGCGATTTGCTTTACTCTGGCGCCTTGGCGCTGCCTACGGATTTTTGGGCAACCCACGGGCAAAGTGTAGAAAGTTGGCAGCAAGGCCAACACACCTTTTACAAGGTAGCAGGTCCTTCTGTGCCTTATATGCTGATTAACCAGTTTGTGTACTTCGAGTCACCTGGTGAACCCAGCCTGTATGCCCGGGTGACTGAAATCCGCGGCGACATTGCCGTCCTTAAAACGCTCAAAGACTTCACCCACCTTAAAAATGCAGTGTGGGGAGTGATTGCGCGCAACCGCGAGCAAAATTTTGCACTCAATTTGCTGACCGATCCAGAAGTCGATTTCGTCACACTGACCGGCACAGCTGGAACCGGAAAAACCTTGATGGCACTGGCTTCTGGGCTGACCCAGGTATTGGATGACCGCCGCTACACCGAAATTATCGTGACACGTGCCACCGTCAGCGTAGGCGAAGATATTGGCTTTTTACCTGGCAGTGAAGAAGAAAAAATGGGCCCTTGGATGGGCGCATTGGATGACAACCTTGAAGTGTTAGGCAAAACCGATACCAGCGCAGGCGAATGGGGCCGCGCTGCTACCAATGAACTGATTCGCAGCCGCATCAAAATTAAGAGCATGAACTTTATGCGCGGGCGAACCTTTTTAAACAAGTACGTCATCATCGATGAAGCACAAAACCTCACGCCTAAACAAATGAAGACGCTCATTACCAGGGCGGGGCCGGGAACAAAAATCGTCTGTATGGGAAATTTGGCTCAGATCGATACCCCCTACCTCACTGAAGGCTCCTCCGGCTTGACGTTTGCGGTGGACCGGTTCAAGGGCTGGCCCCATGGCGGCCACATTACGCTAGCCCGTGGCGAGCGCTCGCGTTTGGCAGATTTTGCGAGCGAAGTGCTTTAAAAAAGCCCTTAGTAGTCTCCGCCACCTCCATGCGCCAAGCTCTCAAATTTGGTGATTTGGCGCATAAAGGCTAACTTCACGGTTCCAGTGGGGCCGTTACGTTGCTTGGCAATGATGATTTCCGCAACCCCTGGCTCTTTACACGCTTCTTTGGTGTAGTACTCATCGCGGTAGATAAACATGATGATGTCTGCATCTTGTTCGATAGCCCCAGATTCTCGCAAGTCGCTCATCATCGGTCGCTTGTCAGGGCGTTGCTCCACGCTGCGGTTGAGCTGGGACAGGGCAATCACCGGACACTTCAACTCTTTGGCCAACATTTTCAAGCCCCGCGAGATTTCACCGAGCTCGGTGGCCCGGTTTTCGCCTTCGCTGCTGTTTCCGCTCATGAGTTGCAAGTAATCCACCACAATCAAACCGAGTTGGCCACATTGACGGGACAGCCGTCTTGCATTGGCCCGCAGCTCGCTGGAGGTCAGGCCGGCGCTTTCGTCAATGTGCAATGAGATCGTTCGTAATTTTTCGATAGCTTCCGATAAGCGGGGCCATTCTTCGTCGGTCAATTTGCCCGTTCGCAAATGGCCTTGGTCTATGCGACCAATCGAGCCCACAATACGTACGGCCAATTGCGCTGCACCCATTTCCATCGAGAAAACCGCAACCGGCAGGCCTTCGTTGAGCGCTACATGCTCCGCAATATTGATGGCCAATGCCGTTTTGCCCATCGAAGGCCGGGCTGCGAGCACCACGAGATCGCCCGCTTGCAAGCCTGCCGTCATCCGATCAAGGTCATAAAACCCCGTGGGTACCCCGGTCACATCATTGGGGTTGTCGGCCATCTCTTGGACGCGGTCTAGCAGCTTGACCACCAAGGTGTCCATTCCTTGGAACCCTTGGCTGTTGCGCTTTCCTTGTTCCCCAATGTTGAAAATCTTTTGCTCTGACTCGTCTACGATCTCAGAGACGGCCCGGCCTTTGGTGTTAAAGGCATTGGTTGCAATTTCATCACTGGCACTGACCAGCTTTCGCAGAATGGAGCGGTCGCGAACGATTTCTGCATACCGGCGAATATTGCTTGCACTTGGGACGTATTGGGCCAAGGAGTTCAGGTAGGCCAGTCCGCCCACCTCGTCCGCACGCCCTTGGCTTTGCATATGCTCAAACACGGTGATGACATCGGCAGGCTTATTGGCGTTGATAAGGGCCCCAATCGCCGAGTAGATCAAGCGGTGCTCATAGCGGTAAAAATCACCGTCAAACACCACGTCTCCCACCCGATCCCAAGCGCTGTTGTCCAATAGCAGACCGCCCAAAACGCTGGATTCACCTTCGATAGAGTGCGGCGGAATGCGCAACTGCGCAATTTGACGGTCTGGCTCCAGACTGTCTAAGGCAGAGAGTTCGGCTGACATGGGTTTCCTAAGGGCTCGTCGGTAGATAAAACGCAACGTTAACAGAAAGTGGCGCTGGCACCCTAAAGCAATAAAAAAGCCGCGAGGGACAGGCCCTTGCGGCTTTCAAATCACCAAAGTGATTAGAACTTAAGCAGTTTCACCGTACACAGAAACGGTGATATCCACCACGACGTCGGTGTGCAAAGCCACACTCACAGTGCTGTCACCCACCACCTTGAGCGGTCCGTTAGGCATACGGATATTGGCTTTGGCCACTTGGTAACCCGCTTTAACCAACTCTTGGGCGATATCGGCGTTAGTCACTGAACCAAACAAACGACCATCGACGCCGGCTTTTTGAGTCAGCTTGATGGTGGTTCCAGCCAATTTTTCGCCCAGCTTTTGGCTTTCTGCCAATTTGGCGGC
>CANJNX010000072.1 GCA_947475495.1 Comamonadaceae bacterium
GGTGCGAACCACCCAGTCACCCCGCGAAGTCTCCATAGACCAGTGGCATTCTTGGCGGGCAGACAAGGGGTCGTTGGGCATGATGCGGTAGCTCTCCCGGCCTCGGCCCCACGTCGTTAAGCCGTGTTCGGCAATGGTGCTGCGGCCAAAGTCATCTTCAATCGTTAAGCGCCGCTCTCCACTGGCTTGGTCAATCGTGACTTCCCGTTTATTCCAGGGCTTGTCGACCGTGATGAGCTTGACGGGCGCTGCGGCTTCTGGCGCTGCAAATGTGGGTGCCTTCTCTCCGCGTACTTTGAGCCGCGTAGGGATGTCGATACAAGTCGCCCCGGTATGCACAGTGAGCACCACGGGGGTTGGGGCCGGCCAGATCAGCGGCCAATAGCTGGTGGAGATCGAAACCCGTAAGCGGTGGCCTTTGGGAACGCGGTAGGCCACATCGTCGAGTTGAATTTTGACGGTATAGGTCTTGCCGGGCTCGAGGGCTTGCGGGTGTTCGTGGCTGCTATTGGAGTGCAGGTGCGTGAGGTTGGCAACGCCATAAGTGAGCCGTGACACCTCGCCATGGGGCCAGATGCTATTGAGTCGCACAGCGACATGGGCCACGGGTTGGTCGACGGAAAATTGCAAGGTTAACGTAGGCGCACCAACGAGATCAAAGTCGTGTTGAAGTACTTCGCCATCAAAGGTCAGTGAGCCGGAGTCATCTTGGCGCTGGTCGCCGGGAAATTCAGGGCCCATCCAAATAATGCAGTACTCGCCGCTGTCTGCGCCGGTGTGTTGGGGCGAGGTCAATGTCTGCTTGCGCTTGGGTTCGCGCACTGCGTTCAGACCTTTGTCGGTCAAATGCAAACGCCGCGTTTGAAGGTTTGCACTCGGCCACGTCGGGTCGCTGACCCATCGGCCGCTGATGTGACTCACGCTGGCGCCCGGCGTTTGCACGTCCATGATGTACGTGCGAAACGCAGGGTCTTTTTCGACACCCGTGTCTTCGTCTTTGAGCCAGCGGTCCCACCAACGCAAAGACTCTTGCAAAAAGCCAATCCGAGGCTCGGGCACCGCAAAGTGGGGGTACTTGTGCGCCCAAGGACCAATGATGCCTTTCACTGGTGATTGAATGGTGCTGACCAAGCGGGGAACGGCGTTGGTATACGCGTCGTTCCAGCCGCCGACTGCGAGCACGGCGGCTTGAATGGCACCGATGTCTTCGCAGACCGAACCGCGTTTCCAATAGGCATCGCGGTGCGGGTGTTCAAGCCAATCGATGGCCAAGAGCGGCTCGTTATTCAAACGTTCTAGCCACATCTCACGCCACCGCTTGCCCACCAGGAGTGGATCTGGCGGACGCGATGAGTAGCCAAACATGGTGGCTGACCACCCTAAGTTTTCGCTCAGTAAGCAACCGCCTTTGAAGTGAATGTCATCGCTGTAGCGGTCATCGGTGGAGCACAGTGTGACCACGGCGTCGAGTCCCTTGGGTTGGCGGGCTGCGACTTGCAAGCCATTGAAGCCACCCCAAGAAATGCCCATCATTCCCACGCGCCCGGTGCTCCAGGGTTGCTGCACCAGCCAAGCAATCACATCGTCTGCATCTTGCAATTCTTGTTCGCTGTACTCGTCCCACATCAGACCATCGGAGTCGCCGTTGCCGCGCATGTCGACCCGCACACAGGCATAACCGTGGCCGGCAAGGTAGGGGTGGGTTAAGGCATCACGCACGATGGTGCCATCGCGCTTGCGGTAGGGCAGGTATTCCAGAATGACCGGAACGGGTTTTTTGTCGGCGTCTTTAGGCATCCATAGCCGAGCCGCTAGGCGCGTGCCGTCAGGCAAAGGAATAAACACATTGGGTGTTTCTATGACCTTACGGGGAAATGATTTCACGGTTTTCATGGACAATCTCCTACTCAGGGACTAACGCCTTCGGTTGGTCATTTTGCAATATTTTATGAATCCACCTGCATTGACATCCGCACCCACCAGTTATCTCATTGGCGTTGATACAGGAGGCACGTATACCGACGCTGCCATCATTGAAGCCCAAGGCCACCGCGTGGTGGCATCGGCCAAATCAATTACCACCAAAGGCGATTTAGCCATCGGGGTGAGCGGCGCGATCACCGAAGCGATTGCCAAACTTCCCCAGGGTTTGCAGGCCAAAGACATTGCGCTCGTGTCAGTCTCCACCACCTTGGCGACCAACGCGGTGGTCGAAGGCCACGGCAGCGCTGTGGGTGTGGTGCTGATTGGCTTTGATGCGGCGATGGTCGAGCGCACCGGAATTGCCAAAGCGTTCCCAGGCATTCCAATTGAGGTCATTGCGGGAGGGCATGACCACAATGGCGACGCCCGCGTGGCCTTGGATGAAGAAGCTTTGCGTTTGGCCGTGGCACGGATGGCCGATCGCGTCGACGCGTTTGCCGTGGCCTCAGCGTTTGCGGTTCGCAACGCCGCCCATGAGCTGCAGGCCCGCGAGATGATTGTGGCTTTGTCTAATAAGCCGGTGACCTTGTCGACGGAGTTGTCGTCCTCCTTGGACGCCCCGCGGCGTGCGCTGACCGCTGCGCTCAATGCACGCTTGATTTCACGGGTATCGATGTTGATTGAGGCTGTCAGCCGCTCGATGGCAGATTTGGGAATCAAGTGCCCGCTCATGATCGTCAAAGGCGATGGCACTTTGGCCTTGGCCCAAAGCGTGGCAACGCGCCCGATTGAAACCGTGCTTTCGGGCCCTGCGGCGAGTTTGGTTGGGGCGCAATGGTTGTCGGGTTTGCAAAGCTTCATCATGTCCGATATGGGTGGAACCACAACGGATTTGGGTGTCTTGTGGGAGGGGCGTCCACGCGTGAACCTCGAAGGTGCTGAAGTGGGCGGTTGGCGCACCATGGTCCGAGCGATCGATGTACGAACCATTGGTTTAGGGGGTGACAGCGAAGTGGCTTTAGGCGCTAACGCTTCCTTAAGCATCAACCCGCAGCGCATCGTTCCGGTCTCTTTATTGGGAGCGCGGTATCCGCAGGTGCTGGCGATGTTGGAAGCCGATTTGGCCGATGTCGATGGCGGCAGCTCCCTGCATGGGCGCTTTGTTCTTCTGCCGTTTGGTGCGCGCGTGGGCGGGAAAACGGGGGAGGTCAGTGAGCGCGAGGCGGAGGTTTTGCGTTTGGTCACGGAAGTCCCGCAGCCGATGCGCAAGCTGGCAACGTCGATGAATGCGCAGCGGGCGCTCACGTCTTTGCAGCGCAAAGGCTTGGTCCAGATTTCTGGCTTTACCCCATCGGACGCTGCCCATGTTTTAAATTTGCAGGCCAACTGGTCCCAACCTGCCGCGTTCATGGCAGCGCAACTGGGCTGCCGTTTGCAGACCATGAAAATGCCAACGCTAGAACGCACCCAAGCCTATGCGCACCAGGTGTGGAGTGAAACCGTGCGCCTTACCGGACGCGCGATCTTAGACACCGCCTTTGGTTTTACTTTGCCTGATGACAAGCTCGTTAACGCGGTGTGCAGGGGCGAGTCGACCGTGGGCTTAGCCCACATCAGCATGCGCCCGAGTGTGCCCGTGGTTGCTGTGGGCGGGCCGGTCAAGGTGTATTACGCAGAGGTAGGCAAGCGCTTGGGCTGTGAAATGGTTTTCCCCGAGTATTGTGATGTGGCCAATGCCGTGGGTGCGGCCACCGGGGTGGTTGCACAGTCGGTGCAAGTGCAAGTGCACGGCGATGGAAGCGGTGTATTTCGGGTGCACTCGACAGTGGGTACCCAACAATTTTCCAACCCTGCCCAAGCCTTGCAGGCCGCAACGGACATGGCCCGCAAAGCGGCTGTGGCTGCCGTGGTGGCCATGGGTGCGGGTGATCCGCAGGTGCAAGTGACCATCACCAAATCTTTTTTCCCCAATGCAGTGGACGACCGCGGCTTGATGGAAGCAGTGGTTCTTGCAGAAGGTATTGGACGACCGAACGCTGCGTGAAACCCTATTTTCAACCCAAGGGTTAACCCGGCATTTTTTGGAGGGCGTCTTGCCAAAATCGCCTAGAGGCCAAATAATCCATGGGTTTGCCAAAACCGATAGAATTAAACAGATATAACTTTATTGTCATTATTCGACAATAAAGTATGAAAGTCATCACATAGGCGGAAACAATGCCAGCTTGGAGTGCGGAAGACAGTGCGCATCTGAAAGCTTCGCGTGAAAACGCGGGGATCGATGCCTATAGCTTCGCCCGATCTGCCAGCATTTCATTGGCCCAACTCAAAGACTTAGAGAGCAGCGTCCCCGGCGAAGACCAAGTCTTTTATTCAGAGCAGATCAAACGCCATGTGGGCCAAAGCCTCTTGGCAAGGCTTGGTGTTGAGCCCTTGGTGAGAATTCAACCCCCAGCCCCAGAGCCCATCCCTGTCGAGGTCGCTGTCGCGCAGCCCATCGCGGTTCACCCCCACACCGCAGACGAAGCAGCGCCAGAGCTGGCAATCAATCCCAGCCACTGGGCAGACCGGGTGTTTGCAAACCTTCCATGGGCGTCAACAACGCAAGGGCGCGTGGGGTGGAGTGTGGGCTTCGCTAT
Source organism: Comamonadaceae bacterium (assembly GCA_947475495.1). Classification (GTDB taxonomy): domain Bacteria; phylum Pseudomonadota; class Gammaproteobacteria; order Burkholderiales; family Burkholderiaceae_C; genus Allorhodoferax. Next base: position 4,563 of record CANJNX010000072.1, read on the forward strand.
TGCCTTGGCTGCAAGTTGGATGTGGGCCAATGGTCAATCCACAAAACCGATAGCGCCGCCTGTGCAAGCCATAGCGCAAGAGGCACCTGTTGCAGTGCTTGTCGTGCCAACTGTTCCCTCACCTGAACTCGCTGCGTCTGAGGCAAATGCAACGGTAGCCAATGTCCCCGCGATAGCCTTAGCCGCTCCAGCGCTGGTTGAGGAAACAACGCAGTGTGATTGGAAATTTAAAGAGAAAAGCCTCGTCGTGGTTCCGAGCGAACCCTTAAAAGCGGGAAATTACGTTCACCTTGCAGCGGATAAAAACACGACAGCCTGTGTTCTAGACAGCAAAAAAAAACTTACCCAGATCACGCTCAAGGCCGGTGAAAAATTAAGCGTCACGGGAGCGGCTCCCTTTTTGGTTTACAGCCCCGAGTTTTCAACGAGTCGGATTTACTTTCAGGGCAAACGCATCTATATCCCCAACCCTGCAACAACGCATGTAACGTTGAACGAAGCCAAAGCAGGGTAAGTACCCTGCAAATTGAGCTTGCACTTACTGCGGCAGTTCGCGTTTGCGTTGGGGCGGAGGCGCATAGCCACCTAGGCGTGAGGTGCGCAAACCCAAACGAACCATGCTTTCGCACAGGCCAATCGCACAGGCTAAACCATCCAACACGGGTAAAGAGAAACGCTGTGAAAGGGATTCTGCCAAGTCCGTCATTCCCGCGCATCCCAAAACAATGGCCTCGGCGCGGTCATCTCGGATAGCGAGCGCGATTTCATCTTCAATTTTTTTAAGTGCGGCAGGATTGGCTTCTTCAAGTTCTAGCACGGCGACTTCAGAGGAGCGCACACGCTGGCAATGCCGTTCCAATCCGTAGCGCAGTATGTTGTGCTCTAAAGCGGGAACAGAACGCGCCAAAGTCGTCACCACAGAAAACTTATTGGACACCATCGAAGCCATCCGGTAGCCCGCCTCGCCGATGCCTAGCACTGGCTTATCAGTGAGGCAACGCAGTGCGTCAAGGCCCGTATCATCAAAGCAAGCGATGACCACGGCGTCGAAGTCTTTCGCATCTCGTACGGCTTGAAGCAGTCCTGCCAAACTCATCGCTTCATCGTAATAGCCTTCAATGGAGACGGGCCCGATGGGAGAGCTGACGGCAATAATTTTTGTTCCA
>CANJNX010000073.1 GCA_947475495.1 Comamonadaceae bacterium
CTGCATCATCATGCGTTGCAACGAAATACATGGTTTCATCGCGCCCAAGCGCCAGCAAGGCATTGACTGCAACTGTGGCGCGGGTATACATGCCCGCGTCCAAGCTTCCAGCGTGCATATTCGCACGCCACGAGCCCACCTGCACCGAGGGATTCATCCACGCGGCTTTTTTGAGAACCCAATACGCTGAGCCCAAGCCCACGGTGACGGCCCCGAAGTAAAGTAACGTGGCGATGCCAATGCGTTTGGCACGAGCGCTCCAATGGGCTTGGTGTGGCATGGTTAAAGCGCTACTTTTTCGGCTTGGTTGAGACGGTAGGCTTTGGCCAATGGCATCCAATGCAGCAAACCATACAACATGGCCAATGCAAAGCTCAGATACACCGAGCCGGCGTAGGACTTGATGTATTTGAAGGCGAATAAACATTCGAGTGCGTGAACGGCCAATATGGCCAGCGCCAAGCGTTGAACCACAGGCCCGGCCTCCATCGGCAAAACCACAAACAAAGAAGCCAAGGCCAAAGCGTAAGCCGCCAGTAAATTGGCTTTGAAAAAAGTATTCAGCATGGTGTGAGTGAGTCGCTTAGAAAGTGGCGCTTAGTTCAAGCGCTTTTGAATGATTTCTGTGGAGTTGGCAGGCAGGCTAAAAAGCATACCGTCTTCCCCCACCGTCATGGGTCCTTTGAAAAACTGCGCAGCGTCACCTACGAACGCAGGATACGCAAAGGCAAAAGGCATGGGCGGAACAATATGGTTAAACACCAGGTGCTTAACTTGTGCTGCGCTGGCTTGTTGTGCGGCTTCTTCGGGCGTGGTGTGGTAAGTCAAAATATCACGCATCACATGGCCCATATTGGGCATATTCTTGCCCTTGAATTCGCTCTCTAAGATGTTGACCAATTTGGGCTGCAAGGCTTCGTGCAACAAGATATCAGCGCCTTGGGCCACGGTGACAACCGATGGTGTTTTGATGGTGTCACCGGTGATGACAACCGAGCGACCTTGGTAATCAAAACGGTAACCGACCGCAGGTTCCACTGGTGCGTGGTTGACGCGAAACGCCGTGATTTTCAGACCCTTGTCTTCGAGAATGACAACGGCATCACCTTGTCCGACGGGCGGGAGTGCAAAGGGAAACGCTTTGCCGCCGCTACCGCCCGAGGGAAGAATTTTTTCACTGTGGTGCGAGACGCGGTAGCCAAAGTCCAGAACATAAGCAGAGCGAAAACCGTCAACCACTTTTTCTACGCCGGTGGGGCCGTGGATAGGCAGCGGCGTGGTCGCAGTTCCCAGTCCCCAGTGCTGGAGCATGATGGGGCTGAGCCCATCAATATGGTCGGAGTGAAAGTGCGTTAAGAAAAGCGCCTCAACCTGGCCACCGGGAATGCCCATGTAGCCGAGATTCTTGGCTGCTCCTTCGCCCGCATCCACCAGAAAAATGCGTTTGCCTGCGATGATGACCGAGCAGGGACCGGCCCGCGAAGGGTCCGGAAACGGTGAGCCGGTTCCACACAATGCCAAATGCAACCCGTCAGGCAAATTGCCGACGGCGTTGCGCCCGACTTGCGTGTGGGCTACGCGCTTCATCAGCGCGGTTGCGACTTCGCGTTGAAAGGCCCAAACCAAACTTGCCATGACCAGGACCAAAGCCAAAGCCAGTCCAAAGATTCCCAGTACCCAGTTTTTTGTGTGTCGCATAGGCCGCTTCTTTCGTTTCAGGTTGTGGCCTTGATTATTACAGACACTTGTGTATGGATGTGGGTTTTTTCAGTCGCCTCTGCGTCAATACACGGGCTCGAACTTGCGAATACTGGCTTTTACTGCATCGCTTAAGACAAAGCCGGCGCCATATTTTTTTGCCAAGGCAGCGCAACGCGTTTCAAACACATCCATGCCCATGCCGTAAATGAACTGCATAGCGCCGCCCGTCCAGGCTGGAAAACCAATGCCAAAGATGGAGCCGATATTGGCATCGTGCACCGAGGTCAGCACGTTTTCGCTCAGGCATCGGGCCGTCTCCACAGCTTGGCGGTAAAGCAAGCGGTCTTTAATGTCTTGGATATCCCACGCCTGTTCTTTTTCATACAAGCCTTTGAGGCCGCTCCACAGGTGTTTTTTGGCGCCTTTTTCGGTGGGGTAGTCGTAAAACCCAGCGCCAGCAGCGCGTCCCGCGCGTTGGTGTTTTTTGACCATGTCCGCGACCAACCGTTCGCCGGGGGTCGGGACATAGGTTTTTCCTTCGGCTTGCATGTCCGCCATGGTTTGTTCCATCACATGCACGCTCAAGCTCAGCGCCGTTTCATCGAGAACCGCCAACGGGCCCACAGGCATACCGCATTGCATGCCCGCGTTTTCAATCGCAGCCGCAGGGATCCCTTCACCCAGCATGGCCGCGCCCTCCATCACAAAGGTGCCAAACACCCGGCTGGTAAAAAAGCCACGGGAGTCGTTCACCACAATCGGGATCTTCCCAATCGATTGAACGAAGTCAAAGGCTTGGGCAACGGTGTCATCGTCGGTGTGTTCTCCGCGGATGATTTCCACCAGCTTCATTTTGTCTACGGGGCTGAAAAAATGAATTCCAACGAACCTGTGGGGTGCGTGGCTGGCTTGGGCCAATCCGCTGATGGGCAGGGTGGAGGTGTTGGAGGCAAAAAACCCGCCCGCTTTGAGCAGCGGCTCTGCCTCTTTTGTGACTTGGGCTTTGAGCTCGCGGTTCTCAAAAACGGCTTCAATGATCAGGTCGCAGTCTTGCAGGTCCTTGGTGTCTGCAGTGGCATGGATCAGAGAAAGAACTTGGGCTTGACCGTCTGCGCTCAAGCGGCCTTTGTCCACTTGCGCTTGGGTGAGTTTGGCGCTGTAGGCTTTGCCCGCATCGGCTTTGTCTTGGCTTACGTCTTTAAGAACTGTTGCGATGCCCTTGTTGGCTTGTACATACGCAATTCCAGCGCCCATCATTCCCGCGCCCAACAAGCCTACTTTGCCCGGTTTAAAGCGGGGGCTCGTGCCAGGGCGCGACTCTCCGCTCTTGATGGCATTGAGGTTAAAGAAAAAGGTATTGACCATGGCCCGCGCGTTGCTGCCCGTCATCAAACGCGCAAGCGCGCGGCTTTCAATGCGCAACGCCGTTGGCATATCGACTTGCAAGCCTTCCACCATGCACGACAAGATCGCCTCGGGCGCAGGGTACAGGCCCCGTGTTTGCTTCTTGAGCATGGCAGGGGCAACTGACAACATGCCTGCGATTTTCGGGTTGCTGGGTAAACCGCCCGGCACCTTGTAGTCTTTGGCTTCCCAGGGGTGTTGTGCGCTGGGGTTGGCAGCAATCCATGCCAAGGCCAATGCACGCATTTCAGCCGCTGCGTTCTCGCCAGGTTGGACCAGTGCGTGCACCAGCCCCAACTCTTTGGCCTGTGCGGGAGAAAACGTTTTACCTTCTACCAAGTAGGGCTGCGCGCCCATCAGCCCCAAGTGGCGCGTCATTTTGGTCACGCCGCTGGCACCGGGCAAAAGCCCCAGGGTCACTTCGGGCAATCCAAATTGAATTTTTCGATCATCGATGGCGATGCGGTGGTGCCCCACCAAAGCCACTTCCCAGCCGCCACCCAAAGCTGCGCCGTTCAAGCAACTCACCACAGGCTTGCCCAAAGTCTCCAGTGTCCTAAAGCTGTGTTTAACCCGTTCAATCTCTTCAAAAATTCGCCCCGAATCGCTGGCCTTCAGGCGCATGGCAGCTTTTAAATCGGCACCTGCAAAAAACGTACTTTTGGCCGAGGTCAGCAAGATGCCTGCAATGGCATCCTTGTCTTTGAGCACTTGGCTTGCCAGTTCGGACATATCACTTTGCCACTGCAAACACATGGTGTTGACCGGCGAGTTGGGCTCGTCGAAGGTGATGGTTGCGATGCCGTCTTGGAGTTGGTAGCGAAGCGTTTTCATTTATATTCTTTCCACAATCGTTGCGATGCCCATGCCGCCGCCCACACACAGCGTAGCTAAGCCGTAGCGCAATTGGCGTCGATGGAGTTCGTCAATCAAGGTGCCCAAAATCATCGCACCGGTTGCGCCTAAAGGGTGGCCCATGGCAATCGCACCGCCGTTGACGTTGACTTTGTCATGGGGCACTTTCATCTCTTTCATAAAGCGCATGACCACTGCGGCAAAGGCTTCGTTGACTTCAATCAAATCCATCTGGTCGATGCGCAAACCCGCTTTGGCCAAGGCTTTGCGAGCCGCAGGCATGGGCCCTGTGAGCATGATGGTGGGGTCTGCGCCGCTGAGCGCGGTGGCAACAATGCGTGCGCGGGGCGTGAGGCCATGGGCTTTGGCGGCCGCTTCGGAGCCCACCAAAACAGCTGCTGCGCCATCCACGATACCGGAAGAATTTCCTGCATGGTGCACATGGTGAATACGCTCGACCTGCGGGTAGCGGGTGAGAGCCACTTGGTCAAAGCCCATCGCACCCATTTGGTCAAAGGCGGGTTTGAGTCCGGCGAGTCCTTCCAAGGTCGTGTGAGGTTTGATGAATTCGTCCCGAGCCAAAATCACGTTGCCTAAAGCGTCTTTCACGGGCACCACCGAGCGGTCAAAGTAGCCTTGGGCTTGGGCATGGCTGGCGCGGCGCTGCGACTCCAGCGCAAATGCATCGACATCGTGGCGGCTAAATCCTTCTATGGTCGCGATCAGGTCGGCCCCAATGCCCTGGGGAACGAAGGCGGTTTGCAAATTGGTTTCAGGGTCTTGGGCCCAGGCGCCACCATCTGAGCCAATGGGCACCCGGCTCATGCTTTCCAAGCCCCCGGCCACCACCAAGTCTTCCCAACCCGAGCGCACTTTTTGCGCCGCCATATTGACAGCCTCTAAGCCTGAGGCGCAAAACCGGTTGATCTGCACCCCTGCACATTGAAAGTCCCAGCCCGCTTTGAGCGCGGCGACTTTGGGCACAACGCTTCCCTGTTCACCGACCGGCGACACCACACCCATCACGATGTCATCGACCAAAGCGGTATCAAACTGGTTTCGCTGTTGAAGGTCTGTCAGCAAGCCTGCCAAGAGGTTGATGGGTTTTACCTCGTACAAACTGCCGTCTTTTTTTCCCTTGCCGCGGGGGGTTCGGATGGCATCAAATACAAATGCTTCAGTCATTCACGGTCTCCAATGGTGTGCGATCGATAATTCGAGTATATTGCTTTTAACCAAGCAAGCGCTTTGTATAAATAAATACCTTCTTCTAGAGAATTTTCACCATGATTGAACGCACACTTTTCACACCCGACCACGAAGCGTTTCGCGACAGCTTCACCAAATTCATTGACAAAGAAATTGCCCCGTTTCACGCCCAGTGGGAAGACCAAGGCTATGTCGACCGGGCCGTGTGGAATAAGGCGGGAGAGAACGGATTCTTGTGCATGACCATGCCCGAGGAATACGGTGGCAGTGGGGCCGACAAACTGTATTCCGTGATTCAAATGGAGGCGCTAGGCAAAGCGGGTTTCTCGGGCATTGGGTACAGCTTGCACAGCGAAATTGTGGCGCCGTATATTGAACACTACGGAACCGCCGAGCAAAAAAAGCGTTACCTGCCGCGCTTGGCCAGCGGCGAGATGATCGGTGCGATCGCGATGAGCGAGCCTGCGGCGGGTTCTGATTTACAAGGCATCAAAACCACCGCTACGCTGCAAGCCGATGGTAGCTA
>CANJNX010000074.1 GCA_947475495.1 Comamonadaceae bacterium
AGGCCGTGGCTTTGGCCAAAGCAGTGAAATACCAAAGTGCGGGAACGGTTGAGTTTGTGGTCGGAAAAGACCAAAGCTTTTACTTCCTTGAGATGAACACCCGCTTGCAAGTGGAGCACCCGGTAACAGAAGCCATCACGGGTTTGGATTTGGTAGAGTTGATGATTCGCGTCGCCGCGGGTGAAAAACTGCCGCTCACGCAGCCCCAAGTCAAGCGTGAGGGCTGGGCGATGGAGTGCCGGATCAATGCCGAAGACCCGTTCCGTAACTTCCTTCCATCGACCGGGCGTTTGGTGCGCTTTGCGCCGCCCACCCAAACCATGTGGCAATCCGATACCGACCATCTGTATGGTGTGCGGGTGGATACCGGGGTGCAAGACGGCGGTGAAATTCCGATGTTTTATGACTCGATGATTGCCAAGCTGATTGTTCACGGCAAAGACCGGCTGGATGCCATTGCCAAAATGCGTGAAGCGCTGAACGGTTTTGTGATTCGCGGAATCAGCAGCAATATTCCCTTTCAGTCTGCCTTGCTCGCCCACCCCAAGTTTGTGGCGGGCGATTTCAATACTGGCTTTATTGCGGAAAATTACGCCCACGGTTTTCGCGCCGAAGACGTACCGCACGAAGACAGCCACTTTTTAATTGCACTGGCCGCGTTTGTTCGTCGCAAGTCGCGTGAGCGTGCAGCAAGCTTGAGTGGTCAATTGCCCGGCTATGCGGTCAATGTGGGTAAAGACTACGTGGTAGTCAGCCTCGATGCGCAGGGCAAAAACATTTACACGCCCGTGCATGTCGATGAGTTTGTCGGTGTGAGCGGAACTGCGACTGTTCGCGTTGACAACAAGAGTTATGAGATTTGCAGCGCCTCGCGTTTGAACGATATTGGGATTCATGGCACGGTCAATGGACAGCCGTTTACCGCCCAGGTCGAGCGTGGTACACCAAAAAACCCTCTGGCTTTACGCGTTCAGCACAACGGCACCCGTATCGACGCGCTCATCATGTCACCGCGCATGGCAGAACTGCACCAGTTGATGCCGCACAAACTCCCGCCCGACATGAGCCGCTTTGTGCTCTCGCCCATGCCAGGCTTGCTCGTGGATGTCGCGGTCACCGTCGGGCAAAAAGTGTTGGCCGGCGAGCGCGTGGCGGTGATTGAAGCCATGAAGATGGAAAACGTACTTTTCGCGGCTGCCGATGGCGTGGTGGGCAAAGTATTGGCTGCCAAGGGCGAAAGCTTAAGCGTAGACCAAGCCATCATTGAATTTGCATAAGCAAGGGATACAGCATGCAACGCCCCTTCAAAGTTTTAGGAATTCAACAAATCGCCATTGGCGGGCCGGATAAAAAACGGTTGCAAAAGCTCTGGGTTGAAATGTTGGGACTCGAAGTCACCGGCACGTTTCAAAGCGAGCGCGAGAACGTGGATGAAGACATTTGCGCTATCGGCAGCGGCCCATTCAAGGTAGAAGTCGATTTAATGCAGCCAATGGATCCCGATAAAAAACCTGCTGTTCACACGACACCGCTCAACCACATCGGTTTGTGGATTGATGACCTGCCAGTGGCAGTGCAATGGCTCACCGCACAAGGTGTGCGTTTTGCCCCTGGTGGTATCCGCAAAGGCGCTGCTGGGTTTGATATTTGTTTTCTCCACCCCAAAGCCAGCGAGGAGTTTCCGATTGCAGGCGAGGGCGTGTTGATTGAAATGGTGCAGGCCCCCCCGGAGGTGGTCAGTGCCTTTGCGCGTTTGAGCAGCAGTGCCAGCGTTTAGCTTTGCGTGTCTTTGGTGTTTGGGGCGCTGGAGGCCTTGCGCAGTCTTGCCCGTTCCATTGCTGCTTCAATGACGGCCTTTTTCTGATCTAGCACCTGGGGGTCGTTAATGCGCGAGTGGGCCGACAGGTCGCTCAGTTTGTTCTGCGCTTTGATGGCTTGTGCAGCTTCGTGCGCGCTCTTTGATGCAGCGCGGCGATTCTTGGCCACTTGGTAGCGGCTTCTCGCCGTATCTGCCAAGTTTTGTGACCATGCACTCCAACCCGTAGGTGCTGCGTTGGGAGAAGGCACTTGCGCTGGCTCTAGCGCAATGCAATCGACCGGGCAGACGGGCAAGCACAGTTCACAGCCCGTGCAATACGCTTCTATGACGGTATGCATGCGTTTATTGCTGCCAAAGATCGCGTCGGTAGGGCACGCGTCAATACACAAGGTACAGCCGATGCACCAAGCCTCATCAATAAAGGCAATGGTGCGCGGGCTCTCCATACCAAAAGTAGGGTCGAGTGGCTTGACGGCCCGGCCGGTGATGTGGGCTAAACGCACAATGCCTTCGGCACCGCCGGGAGGGCATTGGTTGATGTCGGCCTCTTCCAAGCTCAGGGCCTGTGCATAAGCCGCACAGTCAGGGTAACCACAGCGCGTACATTGGGTTTGTGGCAGCGCGTCTAAAAGACGCTCTGCCAGCGCTTGCGTAGTTAGCGCCGGTTCACTCACCTTTTTGTTGCCGCCTTTTTAGCAGGCGTGGTCTTTTTAGCCACAACGGTTTTTTTAGTAGGCGAGGCTTTCTTTGCCAAAGTCACTGTTTTGGCAGGTGCCACCTTCTTTACAAGAGCGGCTTTTTTTGCGGGGGCGGCTTTGAGGGCTGGTGTAATGTGGTGGCTATTGATAAAAGCAGTGACTTCGGGGTACACATGCTCGCGCCAGCGCCGGCCGGAGAAAATACCGTAATGGCCCGCGCCCTTGGCTTCAAAGTGTTTCTGCTTTGCCTTAGGAACGCCAGTGCAAATATCGTGCACCGCGCGGGTTTGGCCCGAACCGGAAATATCGTCTAACTCACCTTCGACCGACATCAATGCGGTGGTGCGGATATCGGAGGGTTTGACGCGCTCGAGTTTGCCCGCGGGCGAAGTCACATCCCAGGTTCCACTGACCAAGCTGAAGTCTTGGAAAACCACTTTGATGGTCTCGAGGTAGTAATCGGCATCCATGTCGAGCACGGCGTTGTACTCGTCGTAAAACTTGCGGTGCGCTTCGGTGCTGGTGTCGTCGCCTTTGATCAGGTCTTTAAAGTAATCAAAATGGCTTTTGGCATGGTGGTCAGGGTTCATGGCCACAAAACCGCTGTGCTGTAAAAAGCCAGGGTAGACGCGCCGACCTGCGCCAGGAAATTTGCTGGGAACGCGGAAAATCACATTGTTTTCAAACCAGCTGTGGCTCTTGTTGGTTGCCAAGTTGTTCACGGCGGTGGGTGATTTACGGGCATCAATGGGGCCGCCCATCATGGTCATGGTCAGCGGCGTCTTTTCGCCTCGGCTGGCCATCAAAGAGACTGCAGCAAGCACGGGAACCGTAGGCTGGCAGACGCTCATCACATGGCAGTTGCCATACTTCGATTGCACATGGCGAATGCATTCTTGGACATAGTTGACATAGTCATCCAAGTGGAATTCACCTTCACTCAAAGGCACCAAGCGGGCGTTTTTCCAGTCGGTGATGTAGACCTTGTGGCCTTGCAGCATGGTCTTCACGGTGTCACGCAGCAGCGTGGCATAGTGGCCTGACAAGGGCGCTACGATCAAGACGGCCGGTTGGTCTTTCATGACCGCAAGCGTAGGGCCGTCGTCGGTTAGGCGCTTAAACCGCAGCAGCTCGCAAAACGGTTTCTTCCATTCAATGCGCTCATGAATAGCGACTTCGACCCCAAGGACTTCAATCGTGCGCAAGCCGAACTCTGGCTTTTCATAGTCTTTGCCCAAGCGGTGCATCAGGTCATAACTGGCTGACAAACGCTGTGAAAGGGGGTTTTGGCCGGCCAGGGACAGGGGGTTGGCGAATGACTTGGCCGCAAAGCTGGCCAGGTCAGAAAAGGGTTCAATCAATGAGCGTTGGGTCTCATAGAGTTGATAAAGCATGATGGTCCCTTTTTTAAAAATGTTGCAGTGCAATATAACAGTATTTAGCCATCTCAGGGCGGGAATTACTTACATCTGGATGACTTAATCCGTCCTTTACATGACCTTGGCGATAGACGCACACACATAGTCAATGTTTTTGCTGTTGAGGGCGGCCACACACATGCGCCCGGTATCGGTTCCATACACCCCAAACTCGCTGCGCAAACGCACCATTTGGTCTTTGCTCAGGCCCGAGTAGCTAAACATCCCGATTTGGGTGGTGATAAACCCCATATCTGCCTTGACACCTGCAGCTTTCAAGCCGTCGACCAGACGTTGCCGCATGACCTTGATGCGGGCGCGCATCTCACCGAGTTCTTGTTCCCACTGGGCGCGCAGGGTGGGGTTGTTTAAGACGGCCGCGACCACGGCACCGCCATGGATGGGTGGGTTGGAGTAATTGGTTCGAATCACAATCTTGAGTTGGCTTAGCACCCGCTCGGCCTCTTCTTTGCTGGCGCACAGCACCGACAAAGCGCCCACCCGCTCGCCGTAAAGGCTAAAGCTCTTGGAGAATGAGGTGGATACAAAAAAGTCCAGGCCAGCGGCGACAAACTTTCCGATCACGGCGCCGTCTTGCGCAATTCCGTGGCCAAAGCCTTGGTAGGCCATGTCTAAAAACGCAGTGAGCGATTTGGCTTTGACCACTGCAATGACCTGGTCCCATTGGTCTGCGGTGATGTCGTAGCCAGTGGGGTTGTGACAGCAGGCATGCAAGACCACGATGGTGGCGGGCGCGGCAGCATGGAGGCTGGCCAACATGGCTTCAAAGTTCACGCCGCGTTTGTTGGCGTCGTAATAGGCGTAGTTCTCGACGGTGAAGCCCGCGTTGGTGAACAAGGCGCGGTGGTTTTCCCAGCTGGGGTCCGATATCAAGACCTTGGCGTTGGGGTTCAAGCGCTTTAAGAAATCAGCCCCGATTTTCAAACCGCCGGTACCGCCAATGCCTTGGACGGTTGCCACGCGGTTGGATTTGACCGGTTCAGAGTCTGCGCCAAAAACCAAACCTTTGACCGCGGCGTCATAGGCCGCAATACCGTCAATAGGCAGGTAGCCGCGCGCGGTGGGGGTGGCCATCAAGGTTTTTTCAGCGGCTTGTACGCACTCAAGCAGGGGCAATTTGCCGTTGTCGTCGAAATAAACGCCTACGCCGAGGTTGACTTTGTGGGGGTTGGTGTCCGCGTTGTACTGTTCGTTGAGGCCCAAAATCGGGTCACGGGGGGCCATTTCGACGGCGGAAAAGAGAGACATGAATAAATCCTGAGAATGGGCAAAATCTGATTTTACCGTTGACCTGCGCTAAGCTAGCGGGTTAGCCTACTCCAAGTCATTCATGTCTGAGCCCTTAGAAGTCATTGCGCCGGTGCTTCCCGGAACCTTTGTCAGTTTTCCTGACTCGCCATTTGAGTTGTACCAGCCCTACCCGCCGGCGGGTGACCAACCCGTCGCAATTGAGAAATTGGTGGAAGGCATCAACGATGGCGAAGTATTTCAAACCTTGTTGGGCGTGACCGGCTCAGGCAAAACGTTCACCATGGCCAACGTCATTGCCCGCATGGGACGACCCGCCATTGTGTTTGCGCCCAATAAAACCCTGGCAGCCCAGTTGTACAGTGAGTTTCGGGAGTTCTTTCCTAAGAATGCGGTGGAATATTTCGTCAGTTATTACGATTACTACCAACCCGAAGCGTATGTTCCGCAGCGCGATTTGTTCATTGAAAAAGACTCGGCCATCAAC